>JBBAVM010000020.1:39806-42849 GCA_040397685.1 Pirellulales bacterium | reverse complement strand
GGCCTCGCCGACCGCTGCGAGGTGCAGCTCGCCTACGCGATCGGCGTGAGCGAGCCGGTGAGCGTGCATGTCGATACCGAGGGCACGGGCCGGGTGGACGACCAGCGGCTGTGCGATGCGGTGCGGGAGTTCTTTCCGCTCACGCCGCGCGGGATCATCGATTACCTCGACCTGCGGCGCCCGATCTACCGCCGGACCGCGGCGGGCGGCCACTTCGGCCGTGACGGCTTCAGCTGGGAGAAGACCGATCGCGCCGCGGCGCTCGCCGAAGCGGTCGGGTCCGGTGTCGCGGTGGGCTGACGCGGCGTGCTGGCGACGTCCCCCACCACCGCCGCGAGACAGGGAGAGCCGCTTGAACGGGCTCTCGTCGCGGCGGCGGGGGGTCTTGTGGCCGTGCTCGCGGCCGCGTGCGGGCTCGTGCTCTGCCTCCGACGCATCGGCGGTGGATTCGACCCGCTCGACGGCGGCGGCCTGATCGTGGCGGCGACCCTCGGGGGCCTCCTGGTCTTCGGCTGCGACGTCACGACGCGGCTCGTCCGCCTGGCGCCCGCGTGGTCGGTCGTGGCGCGGGCGGGCTATCTCCTCGCCCTCGCCGCCCTCGCCCTCCCGCCCCGGCTCGCGACCGGCACCGGCACGGCGGCGTTCGTCCTCGCGGCGGCGGTCGCCGCCGCGTTCGTGGCCGCGCCGCTCGTCGGCCGCGAGGCTTCCCGCTGGCTGGCCGGCCTGCGCAGCCGCGTGGCAGCGGCTCGCTCCGGGACCGAAGCCCGTGCGGAGGCGGTGGGCACCGCGGTCGGCATCACGACCTCGCCGTGCCCGGGGCATCTGCTCCAGCGGTTCGAGCGTTATGAGCTCGATGGCTTCGATTGCCTGCGCGGCACGCTCGCCCTCCTGGTGCCCCAGGGCGCCCGCGCGGCCCACGGCCATGTGGGCTTCTGCCCGGCCTTCCGCCAGGTGCCCGAGGTCCAGGCGGTCACGACCTTCGACGGCATCGAAGCGGTGGTGACCGCGGCGGAGATCGTTCCCTGGGGCGTGCGGATCGAGTGCCGTCTCGACGAGCCGGCGGAAGAGCCGGTCGAGATTCCGGTGGACGTCTTCGCCCGGGCCCCGGTATGAGGTGACATCGCCATGGCACGCTGGCCCGACCACCTCTGGACGACCATCTTCACCTACGGGCTGATCTTCGTCGGCTTTCCCCTGCTCTGCCTGCTGTTCTGGAACTGGGTGCGCGGATGAGCGAAGGCCCGGAGATCCCCGCCCCGCTGCGTGCCGCCCTCGAGCGGGCCGGGCAGATGCACGCGCTCCGCTTCTGGCCCATGCTCGACACCGCCGGCCGCAGCCGGCTGCTCGGCCAGCTGGCCGTCATCGACTGGGCGGAGTTCGACACGCTCCAGCGGCTGGCTCGGTCGCAGCACGATACCCCGGCCCCGGCGACAATCGATCTGCAGGCCGCCGTCACGCCCCCCTGCCTCCCGCTCGGCGCCCCGACGAACGCGATCGCCCCGGCCGCGGCCTTCGCCGCCGGGGAAGCCCTGCTCGCGAATGGACGCGTCGGAGCGATCCTCGTCGCCGGGGGCCAGGGCACGCGGCTCGGCTGCACCGGCCCGAAAGGCCTCGTGCGCGTCGGCCCCGTATCGCAGGCCAGCCTGTTCGAGCTGCTGTTCGGCAAGCTGCGGGCGGTCCACCACCGCTTCGGCCGCCGCGTGCCGCTGGCGATCATGACGAGTTCGGCCACCGATGCCGACACGCGGCGCTTCCTCGCCGACCACGACCACGGCGGCCTCGATCCCGATTTCGTCCACGTCTTCCGGCAGCACGACCTGCCGGCCGTGGATGCGACGACCGGTGCCATCCTGCTCGACGCTCCGGACCACCTCGCCATGGCGCCCGACGGCCACGGCGGCATGCTCGTGGCCCTCGCGGAGTCGGGCGGTCTCGACTGGTTCGGCCGCCACGGCGTCGAGCATCTCGCGAGCTTCCAGGTGGACAACCCGCTCGCCCTGCCGCTCGACCGCGAATTCCTCGGCTACCACGCGGTCTCGCGGGCCGACTTCTCGACGCAGGTGG
This sequence comes from Pirellulales bacterium, assembly GCA_040397685.1. Lineage (GTDB taxonomy): Bacteria > Planctomycetota > Planctomycetia > Pirellulales > UBA1268 > RGVT01. The sequence goes on along the minus strand of JBBAVM010000020.1, from coordinate 40,785 downwards.
TGCAGAAGCGCGAGCCCGGCGAGCGGGTGGGCATCGTGGTCGAGCAGGGCGGCCGCCATGCCGTCGTCGAGTACAGCGATCTTTCCCCCTCGCTCGCGGCGGAGCGCCGCCCCGACGGGCGCCTGCGGTTCCATGCCGGGTCGATCGCGGTCCACTGCTTCACGAAGGCCTTCCTCGATCGCGCCGCCGCCCGCGACGATTCGCTCCCGCTCCATCTGGCCCACAAGGTCGTGCCCTTTCTCGACGCCACGGGCACGCTCGTTCGGCCCGCCGCCCCCAACGCGATCAAGTTCGAGCGGTTCATCTTCGATCTCATGCCGCTCGCCGAGCGTGTGACCGTGGTCGAGATCGAGGCCCGCGACGGCTTCGCCCCGCTCAAAAACCCGTCCGGCTCGGCGGCCGACGCCCCCGAGCACGTCCACGCCGCGCTCGTGGACCACGCCCGCCGCCTCCTCGCCGCAGCCGGCGTCACCGTGGCGGAGGGCATCGACGTCGAACTCGACGCGGCCACGATCCTCGACGCCGCCGACGTCGCCGCCGTGCTCCCGCCGGGCACGCACATCGACGCGCCGCTCGTGATCCGCCGCCCGTAGGACAGGCTTCAGCCTGTCCTGATCCCACTCGTACGCGCCGATTCGACGGAAGCCCGAAGCGCAAGCGAGGGAACGATTTGCTCCCGCGCCTGCGCTTCGGGCTCGATTACCTCCCTCGCTTGCGCTTCGGGCTTCCGTTATGGGGAGGCGAGGGGTTGCCGAGACCATAGAGCCGGGCTACGGGAGCGAGCGCAGCCAGGATGGCGAAAGCGAAGCGGACATGCAGTGAGCCGAGGCCGCGGAGGGCCGAGGCGAACGTCCGGCGAGCGGGGCTGGGCAACCCCGAGCCGGGTTGGGCGAGCTGGGGCATGACAGGCTGAAGCCTGTCCCACGAGCTGGGGCATGACAGGCTGAAGCCTGTCCCACGAGCTGGGGCATGACAGGCT
>JBBAVM010000020.1:37771-39706 GCA_040397685.1 Pirellulales bacterium | reverse complement strand
ACAGGCTGAAGCCTGTCCCACGAGCTGGGGCATGACAGGCTGAAGCCTGTCCCACATGGCAGGCGGGACGCTTGCCCCACGCGTGCTACATTACGCCCGAAAGGAACTCCACCATGTTGCACGCGATCGTGATGGCCGGGGGATCCGGTACGCGGTTCTGGCCGGCGAGCCGCGCGGCGCTCCCCAAGCAACTGCTGCCGCTTGCCGGCGACACGACGCTGCTCGAGGACACGGTCGCGAGACTGGCCGGGCTGGTGCCGACGGAACGCATGATGGTCGTGACGAGCGCGCGGCTCCTGCCCGCCGTGCGCGAGCAGTTGCCGCAGTTGCCCGAGCGGGCGGTCGTCGGCGAGCCGTGCAAGCGCGACACGGCGCCGTGCGTGGGCCTGGCAGCGCTGCTCGTGACGCGGCACGACCCCGAGGCGACGATGGCCGTGATGCCCTCCGACCACGTGATCGCGCCCGCCGAGACGTTTCGGGCGGCGATCCTCCAGGCGGCCGCCCTCGTGGAGGAGGCGCCCGGCCGGCTGGTGACGTTCGGGATCAAGCCGACCTATCCGGCCGAGAGCTTCGGCTACATCGAGGCCGGCGAGCCGCTCGCGCGGCCCCTCGGCGCCGCGCGGGCGTGCCGCGTCTCGAGATTCAAGGAAAAGCCGCCGGCGAGCGTGGCCCGGGAGTATCTTGCGGCGGGCAACTTCCTCTGGAACGCCGGCATCTTCGTGTGGAAGGCGGCCACGATCCTCGAGGCGCTCGCCGCCCGGCAGCCGGAGTGCCTCGCGCACCTCGAGCGGATCGTCGCGGCCTGGGACACGCCCGACCGCGACGCCGTGTTCGCGCGGGAGTTCGCCGCGATCAAGGGCATCTCGATCGACTACGCGGTGCTCGAGCATGCCAGCGACGTCGTCGTGATCGAGGCGCCGTTCACGTGGGACGACCTCGGCGGCTGGTCGGCCGTCGCGAGGCAGCGTGGCGTCGATGCCGAGGGCAATACGATCGTCGGCCGCCACCTGGGCATTGACTCGGTCCGTACGATCGTCCACACCGGGCCCGACCACCTCGTCGTCACGATGGGGCTCGAGGATATGCTGGTGGTACACACCCCCGACGCCACCCTCGTCGCCGACCGGGCCCACGAGGAGGCGGTGCGGAAGGTGGTGGCCGAACTGGAGAAGCGCGGGTGGAGCGAATACTTGTAGCCGCGTGGCTTGCCGCCGCGGTCATCGCGGGCACGGCCGGGGCCGACGAACCGGCCGGGGCCGCACCGCGGCTGCCCGGCGACGCGCCGTGGTCCGAGAAATTCCGCCTGGCAGCTGAGGGCCTCGAATGGTCTGACGAAACGGTGCGCCACGACTGGCGGCTCCAGCACCGACCGGGGAGCGACGCCTGGCGGGTTCTCGACCCGAACGAGGCCTGTGTGCAGGAGGGGGACGAGGCCGCCTGCCGGGGTGAATTCGCCCGGCTCGAGGCGGCGGGCCGCATTCCGCCGGTGACGGGCGACGCGGTGATCGTGCTCCATGGCCTCGGCGAAAACCGCGCGTCGATGCGGCCGCTGGTCGCCCACCTGCGCGGGCGGCTCGACGCCGCCGTGATGACGGTCGGCTACGCCAGCCCCCGGGCGGGCATCGACGACCACGGGGCGGCGCTCGGCCGCGTCGTCGCCGGGCTCCCGCCGACGAGCCGCCTCAGCTTCGTCGGCCACAGCCTCGGCAACCTCGTCGTGCGCCGCTGGATGGCGCTCGCCCCGCCCGCCGACCTCGCCCGCGTCCACCGGATGGTGATGCTCGGCGCGCCGAATCAGGGCTCCGACCTGGCCCGGATGGCGGCGCGGGTCTGGGTGCTCGCGGCGCTGTCGCACGGCGCGGCCCGCGATCTCGTGCTGCACTGGCCCGAGATCTCGAAGTCGCTGGCGGTGCCCGCCTGCGAGTTCGGCATCGT
>JBBAVM010000020.1:0-37671 GCA_040397685.1 Pirellulales bacterium | reverse complement strand
TTCCACGCCGCGCTCCCCGACGAGGCCGCCGAGGCCGCGTTCTTCCGCCGGCTCGTGGCCTCCGAGGAGATCGTGGGCTTCGTCGTCGGCCTGCCGGTTCACGCCGACGGCAGCGACAGCCGGATGTCGGTGGAGGTGGAGCGGTTCGGGGCCTGGCTCGCGGCGGCGACCGCTCGCCCCGTGGTGTTCCACGACGAGCGGTACACGTCGATCGAGGCCGCGGGCAAACTGGCCGGCCTCGGGTTGTCGCGCGGCAAGAAGAAGGCACGCACCGACTCCATCGCCGCCCAGATCCTGCTCACGGCCTGGCTCGAAGCCCGGGCGACGGGCCATCCGTTGATTCGCCCGGGAGCGCTCGACGGATGACCGCGCCGGTCAGACTCGTCGTGGGCTGCGGCTACCTCGGCCTGCGGGTGGCCCGGGTGTGGCGTGCGGCCGGCGACCGCGTGGTTGCGGTCACGCGCTCCGCCGCGCGTGCCACGACACTCGCGGCGGAGGGAATCGAGCCGCTCACCGGCGACGTCGCGACCATCGGCGGCCTCCCCGCCCTGCCCGCGGTCGAGACGCTCTTCTGGGCGGTCGGCTTCGACCGGGCGGCGGGCCATTCCTATCGCGACGTGCACGTGGGCGGCCTCGGCCGCGTCCTCGACGCCCTCGGCGACGCACCGCGGGTCGTGTTCTCGAGCTCGACGGGCGTCTGGGGCACCGACGACGGCGCGGTCGTGGATGAGACGACCCCCGCCCACCCGGCGCGCGAGGCCGGCCGCGTGCTGCTTGAAGCCGAGGCCCTGCTTCACGATCGCACGGGCGACCGGGGCACCGCCCTCCGCTTCGCGGGCCTCTACGGCCCCGGCCGGCTGCCGCGGCTCGACGACCTGCGAGCCGGCCGGCCCATCGCCGCCGACCCCGACAGCTGGCTCAACCTCATCCACGCCGACGACGCGGCGCGGATCGTGGTGGCCGTCGCGGCGGCGCCGCACGCCCGGCGGCTGTACGTCGTGTCGGACGGCGTGCCGGTGCGCCGCCGCGACTGGTACGCCCACCTCGCCGCCCGCAGCGGCAGCCCGCCGCCCACGTTCGACACGGCCGCCGAGCGCACCCGCGGCGCCGACAAACGCGCGGACCCGTCGCTCCTGTTTCGCGACGTCCCCCTCCCCCTCACCTACCCCGACTCCTTCGCGGGCATCGACGCCATCCTGTAGGACAGGCTTCAGCCTGTCATGCCTCCACGCGCCCACGCCGGCTCAGGGGTGCCCCGTACCACCTCGCCTCCCCGTCCGGAAGCCCGAAGCGCAAGCGAGGGGATGTCCCGCGTTCCATCGCTTGCGTTCCGCGTTCCCTCGCTGGCGCTTCGGGCTTGCGTCCCGCGTTCCCTCGCTTGCGCTTCGGGCTTGCGTTTGCGGCAGGCTTCAGCCTGTCCTACTTCAGACGCTCTTCCAGGCTCGCCTTGTAGCGGACGCTCGATTCGGGGCCGCTGAAGCCGACGACGCGGCGATCGACGCCGGTCGAGCGGCGTAGCAGCCGGCCGCGGGCCACGTCGAACTCGATCTCGCCGTCCCAGATCCGTTCGAGCAGCCGGGCCTCGAGTCGCGGGTCGTCGATCGGTGTGAGCACGGTCGTGTCCACGCGGATCGTCGCCACGCCGTCACGAAGGCTCGCCACACGGTACCGCAGACGGGTCTTCACGGCCTTGCGCGGGCCGTTCGGCACCTCCACGACCACCTCCTGCGGCACCGTCCATTCGGTGCCCACGGTCGCGGGCTCGTCGGGCAGCGGCACGACCATCAGGTCGCCGGTGTTCGAGGGAGGCGTCGGCTTGAGGTCGCGGCGCTCGAGCACGCGGCCGGTCGCATCCACGACCACGCGGGACAGCGGCACGCCCAGGCTCTGCCGCACCGCCTCGTAGTCGGGCGGCGCCTGGCCGGGGTCGCGGCTGCTCCACCGCACCTCTCCTTTGTCGCTCGTCCGCGACGTCATCGTCACGTCGCCGACGGAGTGCTCGATGGTCGCACGGCCGTCGTCATCGACGGCGACGATGGTCCAGATCTTCGTCGAATCGGTCGCCGTCTCGACCGTCTGGCGGGCCGCGCCGATCGTCGTCTCGGTGAGAGCGCGATGCCCCACGTCCATCGTGATCGTCTCGCCGGGCGTGAAGCGGTAGCGGAGCACGGGGGCCTCGTCGCCGCTCACAGCCTGCGGGGCGAGCAGCACCGTCACGACGATCGCGCCGATGGACCGCATCACGGCGCCTCCGGGCTCGCGGCGGTGCGGCCGCCCGCACCCCGGAGTCCGCCGCCCCATTCGAGCTTCTCCCGCAGCGTGCGGTAGTAGCCGTGCTGCTCCGTCTCGATGAGCGTGAACCGCGGCTCGGCCCTGCGGATCGACACGCGGTCCCCAGGTACGAGCCCCGTGACGACTCGGCCGTCCACGACGCAGGCCGAGCCGGCGTTGGGGCGGGGCACCACGAGTTCGTAGGCCCGGCTGGCCGAATCGACGACGGTGCGGTTGGTGAGCGTGTGTGGATTCAGCGGGGTGAAGACGAAGGCATCGAGATCCTTGCGCACGATCGGCCCGCCGGCCGACAGGTTGTAGGCCGTCGAGCCCACGGGCGTGCTCACGATCAGGCCGTCGGCCCGGTAGGTGGTGGCGAGTTCGCCATCGACGTGGAGCGCGATCTCGATCATCGAGAACGGCGGGCCGGCGAGGAGCGACGTCTCGTTGAGGCCCAGTTCGCGGTGGACCGCGGTCCCGTTGCGCGTCACCACGCACTCGAACATGAGATGGTCGATGGCGTGGAACCGGCCGGCTGCGACCGCGTGCAACGCCGCCTCAGCCTCGGCGGGGGAGCAGGCGGCGAGGAAGCCAAGCGTGCCGAGGTTGATGCCGAACACCGGCACCTGGTGGTAGCCCATCCAGCGGGCCGTGCGCAGGATCGACCCGTCACCTCCGAGGACCACGACCAGATCGGCGCCCGCCCCGGCTTCCGCCGCGAACCCGCCCGGGCCCCAGTCGTCGCGACGGGCCAGACGGATGCGGGTCGAGTGCCCGGCGGCCGAGAGCAGCCGCTCGACGCGCCGCCCCTCGGCCTCGACCTCGGGCAGTTCGGCCGGGCCGACGATCACGATGCGGAGCCCGCCGGCGACGGGCGTGCCCGGCTCGAGTCGTGACCGCGCCGGTTGCGGGGGGGCGGCCATGATCAGCGGCCGTCGGTCGGGGCCGCGTGCGACAGCGGCCGGGACGCGGGGGCGAGCGAGCGGCACGTGGCGGCGATGCCCGCCGCGTCGAGCCCGAGATCGGCGAGCAGTTCACCGCGCTCGCCATGCTCCACGAACCGGTCGGGCAGCCCGAGCCGCACGATCGGGCCGGACTGGATGCGGGCGTCGCTCACGGCCTCGAGCACGGCGCTGCCGAAGCCCGTCGGAAGGGCGTTCTCCTCCACGGTCACCACCCAGGGCGCCGCCTCGATCCGCTCGAGCAGGCCCTTCGCGTCGAGTGGCTTGACGAACCGGGCATTGACCACGCCGATCTCCAGCCCTTCCTCGCGCAACTGCCTGGCAGCCTCGAGCGCCGCGCCCAGGAGCGTGCCGCAGGCGAGGATCAGGCCGTCGCCCCCCTCGACGAGCGGTTCGCAGCGGCCCGCCTCGATCGGCATCCGCGGCCCGGCATGATGCTCCACGACCGTCTTCGGATAGCGGATCGCGACCGGTCCGGGCTGGGCCAGCGCCCAGTCGAGCATCGCCACGAGGTCGTGCTCGTCGCCCGGGGCCAGCACCGCCAGGTTGGGGAAGAGCCGCAGGTAGCCGAGATCGAAGGCGCCGTGGTGCGTGGGGCCGTCGGGGCCGGTGAGCCCGGCGCGGTCGAGCATGAACACGACCGGCAGGTTCTGCAGGCACACCTCCTGGAAGATCTGATCGAACGACCGCTGCAGGAACGTGCTGTAGATGTCCACGATCGGCCGGCAGCCGGTCTTCGCCTGCCCGGCGGCGAACGCCACGGCGTGCGACTCGCAGATGCCGACGTCGAAGAATCGGTCGGGAAACTCCTCGCGCACCGGCTCGAGCTTGTTGCCCTGGCACATCGCCGCGGTGAGCACCGTGACCTTCGGGTCGCGCCGCATGCAGGCGCCGATCGCGGCGCTCGCGACGTCGGTGTAGGCCTTGGCCGACGACTTCTTGATCGACACGATGCAGTCGTCGTCGTCGCACTCGAACGGCGCCGGCGTGTGGAAGAACACGGGGTCGGCCTCCGCCGGCTTGAACCCGTGGCCCTTCTCGGTGAGCACGTGGAGCAGCACCGGGCCCTCCTCGTCCTTCACGAGCTCGAGGTAGCGGATCAGGTTCGGCAGCGAGTGCCCCTCGACCGGGCCGAAGTACCGCACGCCGAGCGCCTCGAAGAGCATGCCGCCGTGGAGGGTGGCCTTGAGCGAATCCTTCGCCTTGCCGAGCATCCGCTCCATCTGCTCGCCCACCATCGGCACGCCCTTGATGAGCTCGCCGGCCTGCTGCTTGAGGCCGCGGTACCAGGGGTTGGTGCGGATCGTGTCGAGGTACTCGGCGAGCGCGCCGACCCGCGGGCAGATCGACATCCGGTTGTCGTTCAAGATCACGAGCAGCCGCTTCTTGAGGAAGCCGGCGTTGTTGAGCGCCTCGAACACGATTCCGGAGGGGAGGGCGCCGTCGCCGATCACCGCCACGGAATGCCGGTCGCCCTGGCCGAGCAGGTCGTCGCCGCTGGCGAGGCCGAGCGCCGTGGACACGCTCGAGCCCGCGTGGCCCGTCATGAACAGGTCGTAGGGGCTCTCGTCGGGATTCGGGTAGCCCATCAGGCCGCCCTTGGTGCGGATCGTGCCGAAGCGGCCGAAGCGGCCCGTGATCAGTTTGTGGGGATAGATCTGGTGCCCCGTGTCCCAGATCAGGCGGTCGCGGCTGAAGTCGAAGACACGGTGCAGCGCGAGACAGAGCTCGACCACGCCGAGGTTCGACGCGAAGTGGGCGGTGCGGGTCGCCGCCACCTCCGTGAGGGCCCGGCGCATCTCGGCCGCGAGCACTTCGAGTTGCTCGAGCGACAGGCCGGCGAGATCACGCGGCGAGAGGATCGTGGGGAGGAGTTCGGCCATGGCTGATGTACGTCCTGTGCGACGGTCCGGACCTCAATGATCGCGGGCGACGATCCAGTGTGCCAGTGCATCGAGCGCGGCGGCCCGGGCGCCGAATCCGGCGACGGTCGCCGCGGCCTCGGCGGCGAGCGCCCGGGCCCGGGCCCGGCTCTCGTCGAGCCCCACGACCGTCGGAAACGTGAGCTTGCCGCGATCCGCATCCTTGCCCACCCGCTTGCCCATCGTGGCCTCGTCTCCAGCGGCGTCGAGCATGTCGTCGGCGATCTGGAAGGCGAGCCCGAAGGCCCGGCCATACTCGCCGAGCCGGGTGAGATCGTCCGGCGTGGCGTTCGCGGCCAGGCCGCCGAGTTCGAGGGCGGCGCTGAACAGCGCGCCGGTCTTGCGGCGGTGGATCCGCTCGAGCCATGCGACCTGGTCTGCGGCCGGGGCCCCTGCCATGTCCGGAATCCAGCCGCGCTCCGCCGCGAGGTCGTCGGCCTGCCCGCCGACGAGCGCCTCCGGGCCCGCGGCGCGGGCGAGCACGAGGCAGCCGCGGGCGGCGGCGGCCGGCGGCAGGTCGCGGGCGAGCGTCTCGAACGCGAGCGCCTGCAGGGCGTCGCCGCAGAGGATCGCCGTCGCCTCGTCGAAGGCGCGATGACAGGTCGGCCGGCCGCGGCGGAGGTCGTCGTCGTCCATCGCCGGCAGGTCGTCGTGGACGAGCGAATAGGCATGGATCATTTCCACGGCGACCGCCGCGCCGGCGGCCTGGTCCCACGCGCCGCCGCAGGCCTCGGCCGCCCAGAGCACGAGGGCCGGTCGCAGGCGTTTGCCGGGGGCGAGCAGGGCGTGCCGCATCGCCGCCACGAGCCGCGGGGCGGCTTCGGCGGAAAGTTCGAGGGCCTCCGCCAGCCGCGGCTCGATGAAGCGGCGCACCTCGTCGAGCGAATGCGTGATCGACGAGGCCGTGGGGACGGACATGTCGGGCCCGAAAACGAGGGACGGGCTGCCGGGCGCGGAGAGACCGGGGGACGCCGGGCAGCCTGCCATGATCGGGCCCCACAGAGGATGAAAACCTCGGGAAAGTCTAGGCGTCGTCCGCCGCTTCGTCCATCCCGGGGAGCGTCGGCCGGGTGGCGGTCTTCCGTGGCGTTGCGCTGCGCGATGCGGGCCTGCGGCCGACCTTGTCGGCGTCGGCCGGGGTGGTCGCATCCGGCTCGGTGCCGGCGAACGGCGCGGTGGTGGGCCGTCCCTCGTCGTCCACGGCCGTGAGCACGCGGATGCGTTCCTCGGCCCGGGAGAGTTCCTCGTGCAGTCCGCGCAGGATCGTCACGCCGCGCTCGTAGGCCGCGATCGATTCGGTGAGCCCCAGCCCGCCTCCCTCGAGCCGGTTGACGAGCTCGGCGAGGTGGGCGAGGCCGTCCTCGAACGAAAGCGAGGGTGACTGCGCCGACTCTGCGGGGGCGCGGTCGGACGGCGGTTCAGGGCGCGGCGGCATGCGACGAGGTCCTTTCCTGCGGGACGATCGGGAGCGTATCGATGGCGGTGACGGCGCTCGTGAGCCGGCCGTCGGCGAGCTGCGTGACGATGGTCGCGCCCGGCGCGATGGCGGCCACCGACGTGAGCGGCAGGGCCGCCCCGTCGAGCGTCGTCACCGAGTAGCCCCGGGCGAGGAGCTTGAGCGGGCTGCCGGCGTCGAGTCGGGCCGCCGCGGCGTGCAGCCGCTCGGCCGCGCGATCGACGGCGACCCCCGCGAGCCGCGCGAGCCGGCCGGCCCGGTCGGCGACGAGCGTACGGCGGTCGGCCACGATCCGCGCGGGATCGACGAGGATCCGGCTGCGGGCGTAGTGGGCGAGCCGCTCGCGGGCCGTCTCGACCCGCCGGGCGAGCCCCGTGCGCAGCCGCTCCGCGTGGCTCGCAAGCAGGCTCGCCACCTGCGCCGCGTCGGGCGCGATCCGCACCGCCGCGTCGGTCGGCGTGAGGGCGCGGACGTCGGCGGCCAGATCGCAGAGCGAGACGTCGATCTCGTGGCCCACGCCCGACACGACCGGCACCGGTGAGGCGGCGACGGCCCGCACGAGCACCTCTTCGTTGAACGACCAGAGGTCCTCGAGGCTGCCGCCGCCCCGGATGAGGGCCACCACGTCCACCGCCGGCACGAGCCGGCCCACGACCGCGAGGGCCGCGGCCAGTTCCTCCGCGGCGCCGGCCCCCTGCACCCGGGCGGGCACGACGAGCAGTTCACAGCCCCGCCAGCGGCGGCGAAACGTCTGGAGAAAATCGGCGACCGCGGCGCCACTGGGGCTCGTCACCACCGCGACGCGGCGCGGAAACGCCGGCAGCGGCCGCTTGCGACCCGGCGCGAAGATCCCCTCGCGCTCGAGGGCGGCGTGGAGCTTCCGCAACTGCGCCTCGAGCGTGCCGGTGCCCACGGCATGCAGCCGATCAATCGTGAGCTGGTAGGAGCCGCGCGGCGGGTAGACCTCGAGTCGGCCGTGGCAGAGCACCTCGAGGCCGTCGGCCGGCTCGATCGCGAGCGTGGGCACGGTGCCCCGCCAGACCACGGCCTTGAGCACGGCGCCATCGTCCTTGAGCGACAGGTAGAGATGGCCCGACGACGCCCGCACGAGGTTCGACACCTCGCCGGTCACCCAGACATCGCCGAACGTGGTCTCGAGGGTCTGCTTGACGCGGGCAGTCACCTCTGAAACGCTCAAGGCCTCCGCGGGCCGGTCGGCGTCGGCATTTTGTCTGCGATCGCTCATCCCCGCAGTCTATCAATTCCAGGGCACCCCTCCCGCATGGCCAGCGCTCCGTCGCCGTCGCCCGTAGTCACCGCCGGCCCACCGCGCGGCGCGCTCGTGGTCGTGTTCCTCACGGTGTTCATCGACCTCCTCGGGTTCGGCATCGTGCTGCCGGTGATGCCCCGCCAGGCTGAGCCGTACCTGACGGCCCTCGGCCTGTCGCCCGTCGCCGGTGGACTCGTGATCGGCCTCCTGTTCTCCGTCTTCTCGCTGATGCAGTTCCTCTTCAGCCCCGTGTGGGGGCGGCTCTCCGACCGCGTCGGCCGGCGGCCGATGCTGATCCTGAGCCTCGTTGGGTCGGTCGTGTTCTACGCGCTCTATGGGTTCGCGGTGACGCTCGCGCCGCCGCAGGCGGGGCTGGCCCTCGGCCTGATGCTGCTCGCCCGGATCGGGGCCGGCATCGCGGGGGCGAGCGTGGGCACGGCGGCCGCCGTGATCGCCGACTGCACGACGCCCGAGAACCGGGCCCGCGGCATGGCGCTGATCGGGATCGCCTTCGGGGCGGGCTTCACGCTCGGGCCGCTGATCGCCTACTTCGGCCTCGCCCTCTTCGCGCGGCAGCCGTGGGGCGTCGGGGTCCTCGCCTCGCTGTTGTCGGCGGTGGCGCTCCTGATCGCGATCGTCGCGTTCCGGGAGACGCGCCGCCCCGACGCCCACACCGCCAAGGATTTTTTCAGCATGTCGCGCACCGCCGGCGTGCTCGCCCTGCCCGCCGTGGGGGCCCTCGTGCTCACCTACTTCCTGTCGATCTTCGCCTTCGCCAACTTCGAGGCCACGCTCGCGCGGTTCACGAAGGAGGGCTTCGGCATGACCGACGACGACAACTTCCTGGTGTTCGCGTCGATCGGCGCCGTGCTCATGGTGGCCGGCGGGCTCTACCGGCCGCTCGCGAAGCGACTGCCCGAAACGCGACTGCTTGCCGCCGGCCTCGGCGTGCTGATCGTCGGCCTCGCCGCGATCGGCGTCGTGGCCTGGCTCGTGCACCGCGACCTCGTGGGCGGCGGTGCCGTCTCGCCGGCGCTGCGCTGGCTGTTCTACGCGGCGTCGGCCGCCGCGGTCGCCGGCTTCGCGTTCGTGAACCCGTCGGTCTCGGCCCTGATCTCGAAGCGGGCCGATCCGGCGCGGCAGGGGGAGGTGCTCGGCGTGAACCAGTCGTTCGCATCGCTCGGCCGGATCCTCGGGCCGTTCGCCGGGTCGCTCCTGTTCGCGGTCCACCCCTCGCGCACGCTGCCGTACGCCGTCGCCGTGGCCACGCTCCTGTTCGTGGCCACGCTCCTGCCGCGGATCTCGGCGGGTGAGGGACGGCCGTGATGCGTCGCCTGCCGCTGCCGGTCGTGCGGCGGTCCGATGCCGCGCTCGAGCCGCGGAGCGACATCGTCTCCCGGCTGCCGACGGGCAGCGGCGTGGTGGTCGTGGGGCACGGCACGGCCGATCCGGTCGGCGCCGAGGAGACGCGGTCGGTCGGGCGGCTGGTGGCGACGCTCCTGCCCGGCGTGCCGGTGGAGGTCGGCTTCCTGGAGGTGATCGGGCCCTCGATCGGCGACGCGCTCGCGGCGCTCGCGGCCCGCGGTTGCACCGCGGCGCTCGCCGCCCCGCTCCTGCTGTTCACCGCCGGCCACGCCCGCCACGACATCCCCGAGGCGCTCGCCGCGGGCGGCCGCGCCGCGGGGCTCGGGCTCCGGCAGGCGGCCGCGATCGGCTGCCATCCGGCGGTCGTGCGGCTCGCCAGGCGGCGCCGGCGCGAGGCCGTGCGCGGGCTCGAACCGGTGGCCGCGGCCGCCACCGCGCTCGTGATGATCGGCCGCGGCTCGAGCGATCCGCTCGCGGCGCGGCAGCTGCTCGAGTTCACCGCCGCGACCTGCGCGGAAGGCGCCGGCGCCTGCCCGCACGACGTGGAGTGCACGCGGATCGGCCTGGGGTTCGTGGCGGCGGCACGGCCCGGGCTCGCCGCCGCCCTCGATGCAGCCGCCGCGACTGACGTGCGGCGGGTGGTCGTGCAGCCCCATCTCCTCTTCCGCGGCCACGTCGAAGACCAGGTGTCCGCCGCGGTGGCCTCCGCCCGGGAGCGTCATCCGGGGATCGAATGGATCGTCGCGCGGCGGCTCGGCGCCGAGCCCGAAGTCGCCACCGCGCTCGTCGAGCGGGTGGCCGCGGCGCTCTGAGCCGGGTCAAGGCCGGTCATGACTGGTCGTGGCTGGTCATGGCGGCGATTCTCCCGGCAAACCACATCTCGCCACGGACGGGATGAACTGTCACAATGCAGTGCATCAGGACCGCCGCCTTGCGAGGGACGCATTCATGACGATCGGCACCCGACCGCACCTCCGATTCCCGGAACCGCCCTGCCGCCGGCTCGTGCCGGCCGTGATGCTCGGGCTGCTCGTCGGGATGGCATCGCTCCGGGCCGACCAGCCGCCGACGGCGGTGCAGTCGCCCGCGGCCGGGGCCAAGCCGGGCCCGAACGATCGCCAGATCACGCTCGCGGTGCGGAGCTACCTGGAACGCGAGCACTTCACCCGCCATCCGATCGACGACGAGATCGCCCACCGCTGGTTCGACATCTTCCTCGAAGCCCTCGACCCGATGAAGGTGTACTTTCTCCAGGGCGACGTGGATGCCTTCACGCAGAAGCGGGATTCCCTCGACGAGTTCGTGAAGCGGGGCGACGTGAGCTTCGCCTACGAGGTCTACAACCGGTTCCTCGAGCGGGTGGATGCCCGGCTGCCGCTCATCGAGAAGCTGATCGCCACGCCGCAGGACTTCACGAAGCCCGAGTCGATCGTCATCGACCGCGACGACACGAAGTGGGCCGCCAGCGAGGCGGAGGCGGAGGACCTGTGGCGGAAGCGGATCAAGTACGACCTGCTCGTGCAGAAGATGGAGAAGACGCCGCCCGAGGAGGCCAAGGACAAGCTCATCCGCCGCTACCGCAGTTTCGCCAAGCGGATGCACCAGATGACGGCCGACGAGCTGCTCGAGACCTACCTCTCGTCGCTCACAAGCAGTCTCGATCCGCACACGAGCTTCATGTCGCCCGGCACGCTCGAGAACTTCGAGATCGGCATGCGGCTCCAGCTCGACGGGATCGGCGCCTCGCTCAAGGGTGAGGACGGCTATACGACCGTGGCCGAGCTCGTGCCGGGTGGTGCCGCCGACAAGGACGGGCGGCTGCAGAAGAAGGACCGCGTCGTCGGCGTCGGGCAGGGTGGCGAGGGGGAGATCGTCGATGTCGTGGACATGAACCTCAACGAGGTCGTGAAGCTGATCCGCGGCAAGCGGGGCACGATCGTGCGGCTGAAGGTGATCCCCGTGGGGCAGACCGCGCCCAAGGTCTACGACATCACGCGGGCGAAGATCGAGCTCAAGGACAGCGAGGCCCGCGGCGAGATCATCGAGGAGGGCCGCAAGGCCGACGGCTCACCCTACCGGATCGGCGTGATCAACCTGCCGAGCTTCTACATGGACATGGCCGGCGCGCGGCAGGGCCAGGCCGAGTACAAGAGCAGCACCCGCGACTGCAAGCGGCTGCTCGACGAGTTCAAGCAGAAGGGCGTGGACTGCGTGGTCCTCGACCTGCGCAACAACGGCGGCGGCTCGCTGCCGGAGTCGATCTCGCTCACGGGCCTGTTCATCGACACCGGCCCGGTCGTGCAGATCAAGGACGCCGACAAGCGGGTTCAGCAGTACGACGACGTCGATCCGGGCGTGTCGTGGGACGGGCCGCTGGTCGTGCTCACCAACAAGTTCAGCGCCAGCGCCAGTGAGATCGTGGCGGGGGCGATCCAGGACTACCGTCGCGGCCTCGTGATCGGCGACAAGGAGACCCACGGCAAGGGCACGGTGCAAAGCCTGCTCGACCTCGGGCGGCAGCTCTTTCAGCGGCTGCCCAACGCTCCCACGCTGGGCGCCATCAAGATCACTCAGCAGCAGTTCTACCGCCCAGGCGGCCTGAGCACGCAGCTCGAGGGCGTGAAGAGCGACGTGGAGCTCCCGAGCATCACGACGCACCTGCCCGTGGGCGAGGGTGACCTCGATCATGCGATCGCGTTCGACAAGGTTCCGGCGGCGACGTTCCAGCCGAGCGGCCGGGTGAGCGACGACATGCTCAAGACGCTCCGCGATCGCTCCATCGCCCGCGTCCAGGCCGACGCCGAGTTCGCGAAGGTGGCGAAGGACATCGCCCAGTACGAGAAGCGCAAGAAGGAGAAGACGATCTCGCTTGTGGAGACGGAGTTCGCGCGGCAGTGGAACGAGGGCAAGGCCGCGGAAGACGAGGAGAAGAAGCTCTCCGAGGCGGAGGACCCGAAGCGGCCGATCGTGAAGCGAGACTTCTACTTCAACGAGGCGATGCGGGTGACCGCCGACTACCTCAACATGCTGGCCGGCGGCGCCGCGGGACTCGCCCGCACGACGCCCGCCGCGGAGACGCAACGGCTGCAGCCCGTCGCTCAGTAGGACAGGCTTCAGCCTGTCATCTCGACTCACCCAGCCCGAACGCAAGCCCGAAGCGCAAGCGAGGGACCGAGGGATATTCCCTCGCTCGCGCTGCGGGCTTCCGTGGAAGCCTGCTAGCCCGCGCGGAGCATTTCCTCGACGCGGCGGATCGCCTCGGCGACGTCCCACGTCGAGTCGGCGAGCGTGATCCGGGCCTGGCTCGACACCCACTCGTCCACGGCCTTCTGGGCGGAGAGCACCGTCGAGTGGCTGCGGCGGCCGAAGTAGCTGCCGATCTCGGTGAGCGGGGCCGGAGTGTGCTTGCGGGCGAGGAACATCGCGAGCATCCGCGGATGGTTGACCTTCTTGCCGCGCTGGGCCGTCTTGAGCGCGCCCGACTCGATGCCGAAGGCCGTGCAGACGGCCCGCTCGATGTCGGCCAATCGCACGCTGCGGGCGCTGGCCCGCACGAGGTCGGCGAGCGACTCCTCCGCCATCGCGAGCGAGATCGGAAGGCCGAGCATGTGGCTCGTGGCCTCGAGACGGTTGATCGCGCCGGCGAGTTCCCGCGAGTGGCGGGTCATCCGGGCGGCGATGTACTGCACGACGTCGGAGGGGATCGCGAGGCCGCGGCGCGACGCGATCGCTGCCACGATGCCGCGGCGGACCTCCTCGTCGGGCGGCAGGAGCCGCGCCGTCATGCCGCCACGCAAACGCACGAGCAGGTCCGGGCCGAGGTCCACGAGCGTCTCCGGCTCGCGGTCGCAGGCGAAGACGAGCTGCCGCCCCTGCCGCTGGAGCACGTCGATCGTCTGCTGGAGCTCCACGATCGTGGCTCGCTTGCCCACGAAGAACTGGAGGTCGTCGATCGCCAGGAGGTCGGCGGAGCGGCACGTGCGGCGAAAGCCGGGCAGGCCGGTGCCGTGGAGCGACTGGAGGAACGTGGTCGTGAACTGCTCGGCCGACAGGTAGACGGCCGAGGCTCGCGGATGGAGCGCGCGAAAGCGGTCGCAGATGCCCTCGAGGAGGTGCGTCTTTCCGGTGCCGCTGGGCCCATGGAGGATGAGCGGCGACATCTCGCCGGGGCGGGTCCCGACGAGCTCGACGGCGGCGTGGGCCATGCGATTGGCGGCGCCGACGACGAATGTCTCGAGCCGCGGCGACTGGCGGACAGTGGGGCGGGCCTCCGAGGTGGTCGCCGCAACGGCTGCCGCCGTCGGGGCGCTCGGCCGGACCGGAGCCGCCTGGCGGGGCGCCGCGGGACGCCGCGGTGCTGCGGGGCCGGCTCGGGGAGCAGAGAGGGGAGCGGCGACGGGCTCGGCGGTCGGCCCCTTCGCGGCGGCCTCCCAGACGATCTCCACCGGCCGCCCTGCGCCGACGATCTGCCGAACCGCCGCCTCGATGTCGGCCTTGAACATCTTCCTCAGCCAGTCGTGCGTCCGGCCGTCACCCACGTCGAGCGTCAGGGTCACCGATCCGGCGGCGTCAGCCTCGAGCAGGGCCCGCGGGATGTCGCCGAACCAGACGGCGTGGCGCTCCGGCCCGATCCGCTCCCGAAGAGCGGCCCAGAAAGCGTGCGTGGCGTCGGCAGAAGCAGGCTCGGCGCCGGCCGGACTCGCGGCTTTCGGCTGCGCCGTGGCACCATGCTGCACCCGGCGTTTGCTCATGTCCGTGAGATTTCCCGCGTCGATCCGTGACTGGTTCCGGAGCCGGAACGGCGCGAGTATAGGAGTGCATGCACTGCTGTCAAACCATGACAGCACCGCGTGGGCGGGAGACGATTTCGGCCACCCGCTATACTCCTCGCCACGCCGATGCGCGGCGGCCGCGGGGGGTCCGTACGCTGCTGTCGCATCCTCTGACGCGGTATGCCCATGACCGTTCGCCGTCGCGGTTGGCTCGTGCTCGTGGTCGCGGTGGTCTGCCGCCTGGGATCGGCGGAGCGTGGCGGTCGGCTCGGGGCCGAGGAAGCTTCTCCGCCGCCGTTTCAACCGGCCGAAATCTCGATCGGCGAACCGCTGCAGTTGCCGGAACAGCGGTTTCCCCAGACGCCGGTCGTTCCGCAGCCGGAAGTTGACCTGCGGCACGATGCCGTCGGACCACCGGCAGGCGGACCGGCCGCCGGCAACGGGTGGATCGGCCTCACGGTGGACGACACGGTCGTGACCGGCCGGCTTGTGGTCGTCGATGTCGCGACAGCGGGCCCCGCCGACCGGGCAGGCATCCGGCGGGATGATCACCTGCTGGCGATCGATGGCATGCCGCTGCGGTCGGCGGATCAACTGGCGGCCGCACTCGCGGCGATCGCGCCGGGAAGCACCGTGAAGGTCGCGATCGGCCGCGGCACTCAGATCGACGAAGTCTCGCTCGTCGCCCGATCCCGTCCGGCGAAACCGCCGGCCCGTGAGCCGCCCCCTCAGGCAACCCATGAACCGCCCCCGCAACCGATGCGCGAGCCGACACGCGACTGGCAGCCGGCGGAAACCGCGGCACCGCCGATGCGCGCGGCATCACCCGCGCCGCGGGCAACGCCCCCGGCGCTGGCCGCGCCCTCCGTCCCCGCTCCGGGAAAAGGCCGGACGGCGCTCGGCGTGCGCACGCTGCCGGTCGATCCCACCGCCCAGGAGCGGTTTCGCCTGACCGAGCCGGCCGGCGCGCTCGTGATCGGCGTCGTCCAGGATCTGCCCGCCTCGAAGGCCGGGGTGCCACCGGGCAGCGTGATCGTGGCCCTCGACAACCAGCCGGTGAGGTCGCCGAGCGAACTGACGCGGATCGTCACGTCCGGACCCGTCGGAAGGCCGGTGACGCTGCAATACATCCTGCCCGGGGGCGAGCAGCGCCGGGCGGAGGTCTCGCTGCAATCGCTCGAGGTGCCCCTCGAGCAGGCCCTGATCGGCCCGACGCCCTGACGGCGATCCTGTTCGGCACGGCGTCGGCTCCGGCTGGCGCTCAAGCACAAACGGAAGCCCGAAGCGCGAGCGAGGGAACGCGTTTCGGGGAGCCCCGACCCCGCGTGCCGAACAGGATTGCCCTGACGGGGCTGGCTGGGTAGGTCACGGCGGCGAAACAGGCCGGCGAAGCCGCGGCGGCGCGGGAAGCCGTGCGTGAAGAGTCGCCTTTGGCCGGCGACACGCAGGGCCCGGGCATCGGGCCGCCGATGGATGTTCGCAACCATTCATCGGGGAGGCGCAGGATGCGGATGCGCTGGGCGACACTCACGGCCGTGCTCGTGTCGTTGGCGGGCTTGGCGGGGGCGAACGCCTCCGCCGCGGCGCGGCAGGATCCGTTCATCGCGCAGCCGGGCCAGGTCGGCGCGTTCGAGGCTGCCGATCCCGTCCTCACCGACCCCGTGCAGACCGGGATCATCCCGACGGGCCAGGACTGGTTCGCGTTCGGCCAGTCGGATCGCGGCGGTGTGTACGGCTGGCTCGACGGGGGCTTCATCGGCAACTTCGGCTATCCGCCGAGCAAGTTCAACGGCCCCTACAATGCCGTCGATCGGGCCAACGAGGCGATGGCCAACCAGGTCTACTTCATCGCCGAACGCACGCTGCCGACCGACGGCACGGCGGGCGTCGGCGCCCGGGCCGACCTGCTCTACGGCGAGGACTTCCTGCTCGCGGAGTCGCTCGGCTGGGAGGTGAACTCGAGCGGGGGCGGCTGGAACAGCGGCGAGTTCTACGGTCTGGCGATGCCGCAACTCTACGGCGAGGTCGGCCGCGAGGACCTCTCGCTCAAGCTCGGCCACTTCTACACGATCGTCGGCTACGAGGGCGTGCCCGCCGTCGGGAACTTCTTCTACACGAAGTCGTACAGCTACCAGTTCGCCGGCCCGTTCACCCATTGGGGCGGCCTCGCGAGCTGGAAGCCCAACGACGTCGTCGAGTTCGACGGCGGTATCGTGAACGGCTGGAACGGCTTGGCCTCTCCCTACAGCAAGGCGAACTTCCTCGGCCGGGCCCGCGTGCGGAACGCCGACAATTCGGCGGCCACGTCGTTCGCGATCATCACCGGCGACGAAGGCAACGACTTCTCGCCGTCGTTCCAGCCGCAGCCGCCGCTCGTGTCGGCCAACCGCACCCGCTACAGCCTGTTGTGGGAGTATCGCCCCGCGAACCGCTGGGAATACGTGTTCCACCAGTGGCTCGGCACCCAGGCCGACGCGCTCGTGGGCGGGGGCACGGCCCTCTGGACCGGCATCGACCAATACCTCTACTGGGCGGCGAGCGACACGTGGAAGTGGGGCGCCCGCTTCGAGTGGTTCCAGGACACCAACGGCACCCGCGTCGGCCTCAACCGCCCGAGCAACCCCAACCACGTGCCGCTCCCGGGCAACTTCTACTCGCTCACCGTCGGGGCCAACTGGGTTCCGAACGGCAACTTTCTCATGCGCCCGGCGATCCGCTGGGACTTCTTCGGCGGCCCGTTCGGCCAGGCCCGCCTGCCGTACAACGACGGCGCGAGCGCGAGCCAGCTCCTCCTCGGCTTCGACGCGATCCAGAAGTTCTGATCGCCCACGCTGCGCAGAAACCGCCACAACACGCCGGCCGGTTGCATCGGCCCGATCCTCCCGGAACAATGCGGCAGGGTTCGGGTGACCGCTTCCTTCATCAGCGTGGTCGTTCCGGCCGTTCGTGACGAATTCTTTCCCCTTCCAGGACTCGCGTCGGGATGCACACGATTCTTTCCAGGGCAATCTTCGCCCGCTCGTTTCTGTTCGCGGCCTGCTGCGTCGGCGGGTTCGCCGCTCGCGCCGCCGACCCGGTGTCGCCGCTGGTGACCATGATCGAGACCGAGGCCGCGGCGACCGTGAAGGCGTTCAATGCCGCGGATGCGACCGCCCTGGGCGGGATGTTTCTCGAGAAGGGTGAACTCGTGGACGAACAGGGCAACGTGTTCACGGGGCGGCCCGAGATCACGGCGCTGTTCCAGCGTTTCTTCGGCCGCTTTCCGCAGGCCAAACTCGACATGGCGGTGACGTCGGTCCGGCCGATCGGCGACGCGATCGCCGTCGAGGAGGGGGAGCGGAGGATCACGGCCGCTCAGGATGGTGAGTCGGCCCAGGTGCGATACATCGCCGTCCGCAGCCGTCAGGGCGACCGTTGGCCGATCGCCTCGTACCGCGAGTTCACCGATGAGCCGCTGCCGACGGCGGGCGAGATGCTGCGTCCACTGGCGTGGCTCGTGGGCGACTGGGTGGACGAGGGCCCGGCGGGTCGGACCGCGATCACGTTCCGCTGGAGCGACGACGGCAACTTCCTCCTCGGCCACTATCTCATCACCGCCGATGGCGTGGAATCGAAGAGCACGCAGCGGATCGGCTGGGATGCGGCCAGCGGCATCTATCGCTCGTGGACGTTCGATACCGATGGTGGCTTCACCGTCGGCGCGTGGAACGCGACTGAAGACGGTTGGGAGGTGGCGTCGGATGCCACGCTCCCCGATGGCACCACCGGCTCGGCCACGATGAAGATCGTGCCGCAGGACGACGATCGCTTCCTCGTCCGCAGCACCGGTCGCGTCGTGGGCGGGACTGCCGAGCCCGACTTCGAACTCACGATCACCCGCAGGCCTCCCGCCCAGGGGGCCACGCGATGACCACTTCTTCGTCGTCAGCGATGGTTCTGCACGTCGCGGGAATCGCGGTCGTGGTCGGACTCTGCATCGGATCCTCGGCGTCGGCTCGCCCGGGGGCGGGGCATGCCATGGCGCGGCCCGCCGGTGGCATGGCCCGGCCCGCTGGCGGCATGGCGCGGCCCGCGATGCCCCAGGCTCGGCCCGCGATGCCTCAAGCTCGACCGGCGATGCCCCAGGCTCGGCCTTCGATGCCGCAGATGCGGCCGGGCGTGTCGCGACCGAACATGCCCCAACTCGGTGGCCAGCGTCCGGCACTGCAGCGTCCGGCAATGCCCAATCGTCCGTCGCTCCCGCAGGTCTCGGCCCGTCCGAACATGCCACGGCCCCAACTGCCGTCTGGTGGCGGCATGGCCCGCCCTGGCCTCGGCACACTCCGACCGCCGATGGCGACGAAGCCGGCACCCATGCCGGGATTGTCCAGGCCCGGCGGCCTCAATCGTCCCACGACGCTCCCGGGCCAACTCGGGCCCCGGCCGGGAGGCATCGCAAACCGCCCCACGACGCGGCCCTCGTTTCCCGCGCCGGGGCTTCCCGGCAGGCCGGGCGGCGGTGGGAATCGTCCCGGGATCGGTGGCAACCGCCCGGGTATCAACGGCAACCGTCCCAGCATCGGTGGCAATCGGCCAGGCCTCGGCGGCGATCGCCCGTCGATCGGCGGCAATCGCCCGGGGCTCGGCAACGGCAACAACTTTTGGAACAACGGCAACATCGGCAGCGGCAACATCGGCATCGGGAACGTGAACAACAACCACAACAACGTCGTCGTGGGCGGCGGTGGCTGGGGTTACCCGGGCTGGGGTGGCGGCTATGGCGGTGGTTGGGGTGGTGGCTACGGCGGCTACGTCAACCCGCACTACAACGGCTGGTACAACGGCGGCTGGGGCAGCGGCTACGGCTGGGGGGGCGGCTGGTGGGCACCGTTCGCGCTCGGCGCGGCCACGTGGGGGCTCGCGTCCTCGGTCGGCAGTTGGGGCTACGGCGGCGCCTACGTGAACCCGTACTACTCGGCGATGCCCGCCGCGGTCGTCGCCTCCTCGCCCTACGACTACTCGCAGCCGGTCGTGGTGAACAACTCCATCACCGCCGATGGCGACGCGACCGCGGAGGCCGCTCCGGCCCAGGCGCAGGCAACGCCAGCCGGTGCAACGGAGTCGGAGCGGGTCTTCGACGCAGCACTGACGAAGTTCAAGTCCGGTGACTACGCCGGCGCCCTGGCCGGCTGCGACAAGGCCCTCAAGGCGGCGCCGGGGGACGCCGTCGTGCACGAGGTCCGCGCGCTGGCCCTCTTCGCGCTCGGCCGCTACCCCGAGTCGGCGGCGGCGCTCAACGCCGTGCTCGCGGCGGCGCCGGGCATGGACTGGACGACGATGAGCGGCCTCTACGCCGATGCCGACGACTACACGCCCCAACTGCGGAAGCTGGAGGAGTTCTGCCGGGCGAACCCTGACAACGCCGCCGGCCACTTCGTGCTCGCCTACCACTACCTCGTGGGCGGCCACCGCGACCTCGCGGTCGAGGCGTTGAAGGTGGTCATGGCCAAGCAACCGAACGATGCGGTGGCGAAACGGCTGCTCGAGGCGCTCGCGCCGCCCGCCTCACAGCCGCCCTCACCCCAGGGCACCGGCACGGCGCCGTCGGCCCCGGCAGCGGAGACCGACCTCGTCGGCACCTGGAAGGCGACGAGCGGCCAGGATTCCGTCGTGCTCACCGTGACCGCCGACTCCGGCTTCACGTGGGAGGCCAAGCCGACCGGCCGGCCGGCCGTGAAGATCGCGGGCACGATCGAGACGTCGGCCGATGCCATCGCCCTCGCGAGCGAGGCCGCCGGAACCATGAATGGCCGCGTCACCTCGAAGGGGCCCGACGCGTTCGACTTCGCGCTCGCCAGCGCACCGCCGTCGGCGAAGCCGCTGGAGTTCCGACGTCAGCCCTGACCTGCGCTCCAACTCGCCCGGCCCGGAGCTGCCCACGCCCCCTCGCCGGACGCTCGCTCCGGTCATCCTGATCTGCGCTCGCTCGGAGGTGGCTGCGCTCCCGCCCTCCGGGCTTCGCTGGCCACCTACGCCGGCTCGAGGGGATGGGCAGCCCCGGGCCTCCCCCGAACGGAAGCCCGAAGCGCAAGCGAGGGAGAAACGCATTCCCTCGCTTGCGTTCGCATTCCCTCGCTTGCGCTTCGGGCTTCCGTACTCGGGCTTCCGTCGAACCGAGATGAACAGTCGGAAACAGTCGGGGATTCCCGGCCTCGTCTCGTTCAGTCCCCACCTTCCGAAGTCGTGAGAGCAGCGGACGGAGCTTGTGCAGGTGCTTCAGCCCCCGCACGTCCTGATCGCGGATGTCGCGCTGAGTCCGTCCGGCGAGATGGTACGGGGCAACCCTGAGCCGGGTTGGGCGAGTGGAGGCATGACAGGCTGAAGCCTGTCCTACGACACGGGGCATGACAGGCTGAAGCCTGTCCTACGAAGGCAAGCGGGACGCTTGCCCCACGGGGCCGCGACCGCCGTGCCCCCTGACGCCTCAGGCGGCAGGCCGTTCGTGATCACAGTCGGCGGCTGGGAGAATGCCCGCGCGGGCCAGCTCCGCGGCGAGCGACACGCCCGGCGGTCCCGGCAGCCGCGCCGCCCAGCGGGCCACGCGCGACGCCTCGCGGCGCACGATCCGGGCCGCGGGCCGGCGCTCGCCCGACATCGCCCACGCCTCGGCCTGATCGGAGAGGTGTGTCAGCAACCGCTCGATCCCGGCCCGATGCACCTCGATGCCGTCCCGGTCGAGGTCGGGCGGCACGGCGATCGCGCGGCTCACGACCCCGCGGGCCCGCGTGAACGGCCGCGGCAGCGCGAAGCGGTCCCAGGTGCCGAAGCGATACGGCCGGTCGTAGCCCAGCCCCATCGCCACGAGCGGAATCCCGAGCGTGCTCGCGAGGAACACGCAGCCCGGCGCGAGCCGCCGCCGTGGGCCGCGCGGACCGTCGGGCGTGATCGTGAGATTGCCCTCGGCGGCGCGGTCGGCCAGCTGGCGGAGCACGACGGATCCGCCGTTGAAGGTGCTCCCGCGCACGACCCCGAAGCCCATCATCCGGGCGACGCGGTCGAGGATGTCGGCGTCGCCGTGGCGGGAGAGCAGCATCGAGATGTTCGAGTGGCCGCGCAGGCAGAGCGGCAGCAGGATGTTCTCGTGCCAGAAGACGTAGATCTTCGCGCCCCGGTAGTCGGGATGGACCGGATCGACCGTCGGGTCGCCGAACTCGACCCGGTAGTCGAGCGTGGCCATCCAGCGGCGGATGGCGGCCGTCGCCACGAGGGATGTCGCGCCGATGGCCAGCGGGGAGCCGAGTTTCACGCGTGCGTCCTTGCGGTCAGGTGGAGGGGCGGGCGTCGCGCCAGGTGCCCTCGAAGACTTCCTCGGCGGGACCGGTCATGAGGACATGACCGGTGGCCGCCCACTCGAGCTCGAGCTCGCCTCCCGGCACCTCCGCGACGATCCGGCGATCGGTCCGTCCGGTGAGCACGCCGGCCACGCACACCGCCGACGCCCCGGTGCCGCAAGCCTGCGTGATCCCGCTGCCGCGTTCCCAGGTTCGCATGGCCACGCGGCCCGCCGACCGCACCTGCACGAAATGCACGTTGACCCGCTGCGGAAACGACGGATGCCGCTCGATCCTCGGGCCGACCAGTTCGAGGGGCACCGCCGCGACGTCGCGGCAGAAATAGACGACGTGCGGGTTGCCCATCGAGACGCAGGTCATCCGCGGGTCGAGCCCCGCAGCAGACCACCATGGCTCCTCGGCCCCCAGGGCCGCGCTCGGCGCATCGACCACCCGCCCGCCGCCCGCGCCCGTGACCGGAATCCGATCCGCCTCGAGGATCGGCTCCCCCATGTCCACCCGCACCTGCGACAGTCGCGGAGTGGTCGGCCGGACGTCCACGGTGAGCACGCCGCGGCCGGTCTCGATCGCCACCGTGCCGGCCGGGGCGTGCCCATGGGCGACGACGAGGTGGGCGACGCAGCGAACGCCGTTGCCGCACATCTCCCCCTCGCTCCCGTCGGCATTGAACATCCGCATCCGGGCCGCGGCCACGGTCGAAGGCAGCACCAGGATGAGGCCGTCCCCACCGACGCCGCGATGCCGGTCGGCGATCACCGGCGCGAGCGCCGCCGGATCGGCCGGCGGCCGCTCCTGGAAGCAGTCGATGTAGACGTAATCGTTGCCCGCACCGTGCATCTTCACGAAGCGGGTCGATGGGGATTCGGTCATGGGAACACTCCGGTGATTGTTGTAGCGACCGCTCCGCACCCATGGACAGAGGACTCTCGGCGCGGCGCGCCCCGCGCCCGCGCGTCGGATGTCAGCGGCGGTTCTCCCGGGCGGCTTCGCGACGGGCGGCGCGGAGGCCGTCCGGGCCGCGGCGTTGCGACTGGAGCTGCTGGATCGCGGCGGCGAGCGTGGGGAAGGCCTCGGTCGAAATGTCGGGCTGCGCGAGCGTGCCGTCCACGTGGACGAGCATGAACTGCCCGCTCGCACCGCCGAGCACCCGCTTCATGACCGGCAGCTGCGTCTCGGAGTCGCCCATGATCGAGCGGAACGTCATCCGCACCTGCCCCTCGAGATCGACCTCGCCGTTGCCGACGAGGCTGATCGCATCGCCGGACAGTTCGATGTTGTCGAGGTAGGCGTGCGGCCCCTCGATCCGGAAATCGACGATGCTCGAGCTGAACGCCTTGCGGTCGGGGGCCTTCACGCGGAGCACCTTGAGCATCGCCACGATCACCGGGAGCTCGTAGATGTCGGCGTCGCGCAGCCGCAACTGGCCGCGGCCGGCGAGCGAATGCGTGCCGGCCCGCGAGCCGCTCACCTCGATCGCCCCGAAGACCTTGCCGCGATACCGCTGCGCGGGGCCGGCGCCGGCGAACGGGGCCAGCGAGTCGGCTGCCAGCCGCTCGAGATCCGCGTCGCCGAGCGACGCCGCCACGGCGAACGTGCCGGCGTCTCCGCTGGCCACGCTCCCGTCAATGAAGATCGTGCCGCCGGCGACGCGGGCGGTGAGCCGCCGCGGTCGGCCCTCCGGCGCCCCGCTCGGTAGCCCGAACCGCAGCCCGACTTCGTCCATCACGAGCGGCCCCTCCACGCCGGTGAGCTGCACGCCCCTCCACATCGCGCTGTCGAGGGCGAGTTCACCGTCGCATCGCCACCGCCGCCCGTCGGTCTGGCCCTTCAGGTGCACGCCGCCGTGCACGTGGTCGAGCACCACGCCGACGTCGATCGCCCCCTGCTCCATGTCGAGGGCGATGTCCCACGCGGCGGCCGGGGCCGGGCGCGGCTGGCCCGGATCGGCGGCCGGCTGCGTGGCGTAGATATCAAGGCTGCCGGAGAGCGAGAGCAGACCGCGCAGCCGCACGGCGGCGATCGCCCGTTCGAGGCCCGGGGGCAGCGCTCGGAGCACCTCGTGATCCGCCCGGAAGCGGTCGGCCGACAGCCGCTCGAACGACACGTGCCAGCCGCCGTCGGGCGTGAAGCGGCAGACGCCGTCGGTGGCGACCGTCGTGCGGGCGTGAACGCCGCGGACGCCCGCGAATCGCAGCAGGCCGTCGCGCCACGTCAGCCGCCCGCGCAGCTGCTCGAGCCGATAGGGAAACCAGGCCGGCTCGATCGAAACCGTGTCGCCCAGCGGTGTCGCCTCGACGGTGACGTCGGTCTTGCGGGTCTTCACGCGGTGGACGACCGTGGCCGTGAACTCGGCGCTTCCCCGCGGGTCGATATCGTCCCAGATCCGCACCATCGATCGCGGCAACGCATCCCGCAATTCGCGGTCGAGCACGACCCCCGTGCCGGCGAGTTGGAGCGAGAGCTCGCCGTCGTCGTCGCCCCGCGGCACCAGCGAGCCGTTGCAGCGCACGACGCCGGTGTCGTTCGTGCCGACGACGTCCTTGATCGTCCAGTGGCCGCGGTCCATCCGCACGGTGCCCGAGACATTGGACAGCGGATAGGGGAAGCCTGCATACGACAGGCTGCATTGGAGGAGACGGATGCCGAGGGTGTTGGCGTGGCCGCCGGGATGCTGCGGCCCGCGGTCGTGGCGGAACGCGAAGTCGAACGTGCCCTGCGCGTGGAGCGCCCGCACGATGCCCGCACTCCGTGGAGGCAGCGCCGCGAGCAGACCGTCGTCGATCCGCATGCCGTCGCCGCGCACCTCGAGAAACCCGGGCACGCCCTCGGCTCCCGCCTGAAACGCCCCCTGCACCTGCACGGGATGTCCGCCGGCCTGCCCGGTGAGGTGGATCGTCAGTTTCCCCTGGTCGAGCACGACCGTGCCCACCGTGCGATCGAGCCGATAGGGAAACCGGTAATAGGTGAGCGACGCATTGCGGCAACGGACGGAGCAGGTGGGATCGATGCGGCCGCCGCGGCGGCGCAGCGTCGCGACCACGTCGATCTCGCCGGCTGGCATGAGCTTCCGCCAATGGCCTGCGAACGGCTCGGGCAGATGGTCCTCCCACTGCCGGCCCACCGTGAGCCGCTCGGCCTCGAGCGTGACGTCGAAGTCCGCGTTCGCGCGCCACCCTGCGAGTCGTCCGGAGCCACGGACGAGCGTGGATCCGGAGTGAGCCTCGAACCGCTCCACCACGATGCCGTCGCGATCCGCCCGGAAGGTGGCGCCGAGGTCGCCGAGCGAAAACGGGAGCGACCGGTGTTCGAACCTTCCCGACTCGAGGCTCCCGCCCGCGGTGAACGCGATGTCCGCCGGGGACCGGGCCGAGCCCGCCGCCTGCCACTGCAGATGGGCCCGCCCTCGCAGGCCCGCGAGCCAGTCTTGAATCTCCACGGCGGCGAGCCGTTCGTCCACGGCGGCCAGGTGCGCAGCCAGCCGCGACGACACGTCGAGCGATTCGACCTGCCCCTGCATCGCGAACTGCCAGGTCTCGGGCACGAGCCGTCCCTGGAAGGCGATCCGCTCGAACCGGTCGCCGGCGGCGCTGCCGCGCACGAGAGCCGCCCCCGGCGTCTGCTCGTCGGGCTGGATGTCGATGCTCGCCTGGCGGAGGGTGGAGCGGAGTTGGCGGGCGGGGTCGTCGATCAACACGGTCGCGTCTTCGACGGCGATCGGCACGAGGCCACCCACCGCACCGGAACCGAGCAACTTCCTCAGGTTCCAAGCCCCATCCGACTCGCGCACGACATGGACGACGGGCCGACGCAGGCGCACGGCGGTGATCCGCGGGGGCCCGGCCGCGAGTTCGGCGAGGCTCGTGGTGCAGGCCAGGCGAATCTCATCCACCCACAGCACCTGCCGCCACTGCTGCGGCATCTTGGGATCGACGAGCGACACGCCGCGCACGACGATCCCCTCCCCTTCGACGAGATTCGCGCCCTGCACCTGCACGGTGAGCGCGGGGAACTGGGCCGCCAGCCTGGCCTCCACCCGGCCGCGCACTTCCTCACCGATGCGGCTGGAGCCGATCGCGCCGGCCGCCACGACACCGGCCACCGTGACGGGCACGGCCCAGCGCACGAGCGTCCAAAGCGTGTCGGCGAGCGAGTTCACGGGGAAGCGGCCGGGGAGAGGGAACGGGCGCAGGGGGCGGGACAGTACGATCCCCCCGTACCGGAGGTCAAGCAGCCGCCCGGACTGTGAAGGTTTCGCCGTTCCCGCAGCCCGCCCCCCTTGCTATAGTCCCTGCGATCAACGTCCTTCCCGAGGGGAACCACGCATGCACGCGAATCGCCAGCCATCCCACTCCGCCGACTCGTCGCCCTCCAACGCCCAGCGGCTGCTGTGGGCCGGCTTCATGGCGATCCTCGCCGCCGGCGTCGGCTTTTCGATCCGCGCCGGCATCCTCGGACAGTGGGCCGAGCAGTATGGCTTCACGCAGACCGAGCTCGGGGCGATCACGGGCGGCGGACTGACCGGCTTCGGCATCATCATCCTGCTCTCGAGCCTGATCGCCGACCGGATCGGGTTCGGGCCGCTCATGGGCGCGGCGTTCGTGATGCACCTCGTCTCGGCGGCGCTCACGCTGGCGACGGGGGCCGCGTTCGCCGCCGGTGGAAAGCCGCTCGCGTTCCAGTGCCTGTTCTGGGGCATGTTCCTCTTCGCGATCGGCAATGGCATCGCCGAAGCGGTCGTGAACCCGCTCGTGGCGACGCTGTTCCCGAAGAACAAGACGCACTACCTTAACATCCTCCACGCCGGCTGGCCGGGCGGCCTGATCCTCGGCGGGCTCGCGAGCTACTTCATGGCCGGAAGCAACGGCGCGAAGTCGGTCGCGTGGCAGATCCAGATCTCGCTGTTTCTCGTGCCGGTCGTGCTCTACGGCCTGATGATGCTGGGGCAACGGTTCCCGAAGAGCGAGGCGAGCAGTTCGGGCGTCTCCTTCCGCGACATGCTTGGCGAACTCGGGCTCGTGGGGGCCGCGGTCATCTGCGGCCTCCTCGCCCTGTTCTTCAAGAGCGATCTCGGCCTCGCCCCCGTCGTGGCCATCGGCATCGCCGCGGCGCTCTTGGCCGCGTTCGGGGCGGCGACGGGATTCCGGTTCGGGCACATCCTGCTCGCGTTCCTGCTGCTCATCCACGCGCTCGTCGGCTACGTCGAACTCGGCACCGACTCCTGGATCTCGAAGATCACCGGCACGATCATGGCGAACCCGGCCAACGGCCTGCTCTTGTTCGTCTACACGTCCGGGCTGATGTTCGTGCTCCGGTTCTTTGCCGGGCCGATCGTCGAGAAGATCTCCCCGCTCGGGCTGCTCGCGGTGTCGGCCCTCTTCGGCGCGGCCGGCCTCACGCTGTTGGGCAACGCGCAGGGGGCGCTGATGTGCGTGATCGCGGCCACCGTCTACGGCATCGGCAAGACGTTCCTCTGGCCGACGATGCTCGCGGTGGTGAGCGAGCAGTTTCCCAAGGGGGGCGCGATCACCATCGGCGCCGCCGGCGGCGTGGGCATGCTCTCGGCGGGCCTGCTCGGCGGCCCCGGCATCGGTTTCCTCCAGGACCAGAACGCCTCGGCCCATCTCGCGCAGGCAAACGCGGCCGTCTACGAGCGATACAAGGCTCCGAAGGAGAACGAATTCCTGTGGCTGAAGACCGTGGGCCTCGACGGTGCGAAGGTGGGCGTGCTCGAAGACGGCGGCAAGGAGGCGTCGCGCGCGCTCGATCTCATGAAGCGGGAGCAGGCCAAGCCGGAGGCGATCGCCGCCCAGCAGACCCTCGTGGATTGGTGGACCGGCGCCCAGGGATCGGCCGCGGCCGACAAGCCGCTCGTCGAGGAGGCGGGCCTGTTCGGCGGCCGGCAGGCCCTCAAGCTGACGGCCATCGTGCCGGCGGTGATGTTCGCCTGCTACGCGCTGCTCCTGGCATGGTTCCGCATGCGGGGCGGCTACACGGCCCGCGGCATGCATCACTGAACGACGCTCGGCCGGGCGGCCCGCGCGAACTCGACGCGGCGGCCCGACGACGCGGCGGCCCGCACGCCGCCGGGCAGGTCGATCGCCGCCGTCGCCGCGTGGTCGCCGCGGCCGACCGTGGCGATGAGGTCGGCGATCGCGTCATGGTGCCGGGCCGTCATGTCGCGGCGCGGCCAGCCCTCCCGCTGCCACAGCGCGGCGACGAGGTGCGCGAGCAGATGGCCATCGAGGGCCGCAACGGCCGACGCGTCGAGGACGATGCGGCCGTCGGCCTGCCGGAGCGTGTGGGCGTCGAGAAGATGCCCGGCGGCGCTCGCGAGCGCCGCCGCCGACCGGTCCGCCTGCTCCGCCAACCGCACGAGCGCGGCGGCGGCGGCCGGATAGGGCCCGCGCTCGGCCCGCGCCACGATCTCGTGGCGGAGAAAGTTACGGGCGTATCTCGGGTCGGCATTCGTCGGATCCTCGCGCCACATCTCCGCCTCCGTGGCGAGGAAGTCGCGACCGAGACGGCGCGGCAGTGCGAGCAGGGGACGCACGAGCGCGATGCCCTCGTCGAGGGATCGGGCCGGCCGCATCCCGGCGAGACCGGCGATCCCAGTGCCGCGCAGGATCCGGTGCAGGACCGTTTCCGCCTGGTCGTCGGCCGTGTGCCCCACGAGCACGTGCCGTGCGCCGCGGGATCGTGCGGCATCCAGCAGGAATTCGTACCGCACGCGCCGGGCCCGCGCCTCGAGCCCCTCGCCGCGGCGTTCCGTATCGTCGCGCACCGTGATCGACCGGGCGACGCACTCGAGCCCCAGCCGCGCCGCAAGGCCCACGACGAACACCTCGTCGTCCGCGGCGTCGGGCCGCAGATCGTGCCGCGCATGGGCGACCACGAGCCGGGCGGGCGCGGGATGGAGCCGCACGAGCCCGAGGAGCAGACTGACGCTGTCGGCACCGCCCGACACCGCCACGATGGCCGGGCCGCCCTGGAGGCAGGCCTGCGGCATGCCGGCTCGGAGGCCCTCCAGGAACGGATGCTGCGGCTGGTTCACGGTCGTCGGCATGGCTCTGGCACTCCACCTCCTGGCTCCAGAATACCGGCACAGCGGCGTTTTTTTCCGGGGTCCAAGCGGCATTGAGCCCCCGCCGCCCATCTCGCTACCCTCCCGGCCCCCGTGCGCGGCCCTTCCGGGCCGTTGTCCGGGCCCACCCGCCAAGGACCAACGCATGACCTCCCGCTGGAACATCCGCCCCGCGTTGATCGGCCTGCTCGCCGCCGTGCTCATGGCGACCGGCTCCGGCTGCTCGATGCTCCTCACGGCCGCCTACGTCCTCATGCCGGAGGACACCCCGGCCGAGTTCGCCGGGCTCAAGGGCAAGCACGTCGCGGTGGTCTGCAAGCCGATCGTCGAACTGGAATTCGCCGACGCCAGTTCGGGACGGGAACTCGCGTCCGTCGTGGGCTCGCTCCTCCAGCGCAACGTCCGCAAGGCACGCGTCATCGACCAGCAGGAAGTGGCCCGGTGGATCGACGAGCACGCCTGGGTGGACTACGCGACGGTCGGCAAGGCGCTCGACGCCGACATGGTGGTGGGCATCGACCTCGAGCGGTTCCGGCTCCACGAGGGCACGACGCTGTACCGGGGCCGAGCGACGGCCCACGTGCGGGTGTTCGATGTCGCCGCCGGCAAGGTCGTGTTCGAGAAGCGGTTCGACGACTTCCAGTATCCGGCCGACGGCGCGATCCCCTCGAGCGACCACTCCGAGCCGCAGTTCCGCGGCATGTTCCTCCAGATCCTCGGCGGCCGCATCGCCCGCGCCTTCCACGCCTACGACAGCCGCACGACGTTCGCGGAAGAGAACCTGACCTTCTGAATACACGCGAAACATCGGCATCCTGCCGATTTTCGCTTGGCCCGGCGAAGGCAAAGCCAAGGTTT
This sequence comes from Pirellulales bacterium, assembly GCA_040397685.1. Classification (GTDB taxonomy): domain Bacteria; phylum Planctomycetota; class Planctomycetia; order Pirellulales; family UBA1268; genus RGVT01. The sequence continues at coordinate 8,383 of JBBAVM010000020.1, read as the reverse complement.
GCCTTGCCGGGCACCAGCTCGGCATCCTGCCGAGCGGCACATCACGCGAAACATCGGCATCCTGCCGATTTTCGCTTGGCCCGGCGAAGGCAAAGCCAAGGTTTGCCCTGCCGGGCACTAGCTCGGCATCCTGCCGAGCGGCACATCACGCGAACCATCTGCGTCCGTTTCCATCACCCCAAGCGCCAGGCCCGGAGGGCCGGGTCAGAACCAGCCGACGGAGGTCGGCCAAGGCAGATTCGGCAGGATGCCGAGATCTGCCGTACTTATAGCCGCTTCAGGTCCCGCCGCGGCTTGGGCGGGGCGAGCATCTTCTTCTTGTCGTCGGCCCGGGCGTTCGGCACGTTCGGGTTGTTGTTGCCCGCCATGCCCTTCGCGGCGTTCACGTCGGTGAACGTCTCCTTCCACTCATAGCCGAGCGGGATCCGCAATTCCTCGGCGGCGAGGAGCGCCCACGGCGTGCCGGGATGGTCGTTCACGACCCGTTCGAGCAGTTGGGTGGCCTGCTTCGCGAGTTTTTCAGTCGCCGAGCCGACCTTCACCTGGTCGCTCGGCTCGAGCTTCCAGGTGTCGCTCTTCGGGTTCTTGAAGTTCATGCCGAGCGAGGCCTGCGCCAGCATCAGGTTGTAGGCGTCGGTCCGCACCTTGACGGCCAGCACCCGGCCGAGCGCCAGGTCGTAGCCCGCCTGCCACCGCTTCTCCTGGATCCGCTCGCGATCCGCCTGGCCGTTCCTGAGGAGTTCGTAGAGCTTGTCGATCTGCGGCTGGAGCCGGGCGGCGGCCTTCTGCGCCTCGCCGAGCAGGTTCTTGAGCGACCCCTCGTCCTTGCGCGGAAACGTGAGCTCCGGCGACTCCATCGGCTCGATCACGGACTTGCGGGCGGCCTCGACGAGCACCTGCTTGGCCCGGTTGGCCGCGAGTTCCTGCTTGAGTTTCGCCTGCGACACGTAGTCCGGCTGGTAGGCCCGCATCACGTCGGGGTCGAAGAAATACCGGAGCTGCGACGACATCGGGGCGGTCATCGCGTTGGTCACCCGGCCCCGCGCACCGCTGTTGGCATGCACCCTGAAATAGATGCCGCCAGTGTCGGCGCAGAGCTTCGACAGGCTGAAGGGCCCGAATCCCGAGTCGATCGCGTCGTCGGCGTAGCGCCCAGAGCGGACCCGCACGACCTCGGGATAGAGCGTCTCGGGCCCCTGCTCGATCACCGCCCACTGCTCTTCCTGGTCGTACTTCGGGTCAAACTCGACGTATTTCATGCGTACCTCCGCCACGCCGAACGGCGCCGGCACGCCCACGACGTGGACCGGGATGCCGAGCGTCTGGCAGTAACGCGCGGTGTCGTCGGCCTTGTCCTGATCGTTGCCCACCTCGTCGGTGAAGACGACGATCATCACGTTGCGCTTGGGGGAGGACGTGCGGAAGATCCGGGCCGCTTCCGCCGTGCGCTTGATCGCGGTGAACGTCATCTCGGCCCCCGAGTCATCGACCGGAATCGATCCGATCGCCTTCACGACCTCCTCGACCTCGGATGTCGGCTTCGGCGTGACGAGCGTCACGCTCTGGCCGAATGCGACCACCATGTTGGAGAGCTCCGGCCGCCGGGCCGACGAGCGATTCGCGCCGAGCTCGTCGAACACGCGGTCGAGCCGGGCGGCGATCTGCTTTCGCTGCGCCGACAGGCTCACCGACTGGTCGAAGACCCAGCAGACGACGGTGGGCCGTTGCTGCAGAGACTGCGCGATCACGTCGGTGAGCATGTCCACGGCGCCGGTGGCCCCCGTCGTGCCCACGCCGACGGCCCCCTTCACCACGACCGCCGCATCGATGGCCTGGGCCGTGGGTGGAAGATCGACCGGCTCGAGGCTGATGTCGCCGACCAGATCGGGCTCGGGTTCGATCGGAACCACCGAGACCTCAGCGAGGGTCGGGGCGAGCGACTGGGCGACCGCATCGCCCTGCTCGCTCTCGGCCCCCGTGGAATCCTGTGGATCCTCCGACACCGCGATCTCCTGCGGCACGAGTTCGACCTCCGCGTCGGCGGCCAGCGGCGCCTCGATGACGGTCACGCTCCGTGCCGCCTTGGGCGGCTCCCCCAGCCCGGCCAACGCGAGGCCCAGCAGCACGACCACGTGGATCAAGAGGCTGACGGCCCAGGCGGGCGTGTCGCCATCGAACGGGCCGTCCTCGTCACCGAGGACGTCTTGCCACCACTGCTGGGCACGCTGGAGCAGGTTCATCGGCACGGCGGCGGGCGAAGGGACGGGGAACGGGTACCTCGAGCCGGCGGGCCTGGGCCCCTCCGGCCAGACGTCCTTCGGGGCGCTCGCCCTGGGAGGTATTCGCCCCAGGAAGTGTACTCTATTCCCATCCCCATCCGCCCGCGGAACGGCCCGCGGAGCCCGTGGGGCCGTCATCATCTCGAGCGGCCGTCTCAGCCATGCGCCACGCCCCCCCCTTCACCGCCCTTCGGTCGCATCCCCTGCGGCCGGCGGCCGTTCTGCTCGCCTGCCTCGTCGCGGGCGTCGCCGGCTCGACGGCCGGCCTCAGCCCCGCGGCCGACGCCGCACGGTTCGATCTCGAGACGTCCGACGGCGTGACGCTCGCCACCTGGTACTACCCGCGGCCCGAGGACGGCCAGCCGCTGGCGACGGTGATCCTGGTTCACGACTTCGACGGTTCGCACAAGGACCTCGAACCGCTCGCGCTCGCCCTCCAGACGGCGGGCTGCACGGTGGCGGTGCCAGACCTGCGGGGCCATGGCGCGAGCAAGGATCAGGCGGGCCGAGACGCCGAGCTCCAGTTCCGCCAGATGAGAAAGGCCGATCTCGAGGCGATGGCCGCCGGCGCCGGCGGCCGCCTGCGGGCGCAGTCGGCGGTCCGCGGCGACATCGAGACGGTGTATGGATTTCTCCTGGCACGGGGCGACATCGACGATTCCGGCAAGCATCCGCTCGCGATCGTGGGCTGCGGCGCCGGTGCGACCCTCGCCGCCCTGTGGACCGCCGCCGACTGGGCCTGGCCGCCGATCGCCAGCGGCCCCCAAGGGCAGCAGGTCCGGGCGCTCGTGATGGTGAGTCCGCTCTGGGCCACGAAGGGGCTCACGCTCCAGCCGGCCCTGGCGACCGAGGCACTCAAGCATGACGTGCCGACCATGCTCCTGGCCGGCAAGGGCGACCGCGAGACGACCCGGCTCTTCGACCAGCTGCGGAAGCAGCGGCCCGACGGGTGGTTTCAGCGGATCGGTTCGGAAACCACGCGGGCCGCCGATCGCCGGAAGGAGGACTCCAGAAAATCGGACTCCGAACCTCCCGCCGAGACGCTGTTTCTCTTCCAACTCGACACGACGCTGTCGGGAGAGGAACTCCTCGACGACGCGACCACCGGCCTGATCGTCGATTTCCTGTCGGCAAAACTCCGCGACGCCGGCCGCTGACCCCGGCCCGCGAGCCACGGCACGCCCGGCCTGCGCCTCACGGCAGCCGGAGTTCCATGCCGGCGACGACGAGCGCGGGGTTGCGAAGCTGGTCGCGATTCGCCTCGAACAGCCGCGGCGCCATCGCCCGGTCGCCGTAAAAACGCTCCGCGAGCGACTCCAGCGTCTCCCCGGGGGCGACCCGCACCCGGCCGGGCCGGCGGCCGGGCTCGATCACCTGCCCGGCCGTGGCGTTTGGCTGCACGGCCGGCACGCTCCACGCCGGTGGAATCCGGAGTTCGAGCCCGATCGGCAGCAGGTTTGGATCCGCCAGCCGGTCGCGATTGACCGCCCAGATCGCCTGGGCGCCGCCGGCGTGGCCATACAACTTCATCGCGATTCCCGTCAGGTCGTCGCCATCGCGGACGACGTACATCGATGGATCGGCCGCGGGCTGATGCGACGCCGCCCGCGCGGCCCGGGATGCCCCGGCGCCGGCCGACCACGCCACGGCCAACGGCGGCGGCGTGTCGGCATCGAGCAACGGCGGCGGCGGAACGTCGAGCGTCGAGCGGTACGCCGCCGCGACCGCGGGCGTCGTGCGCGAGAAATCGGTCGCGACCGGCGGCAGCATCGCGGGCGGCTCGGGGGGCCGGTAGTCGGCCCGCGGCACCAGCGGCGGCGACGCCTCTCCCGCCATGCCAGCCATGTCCGGGGCCGGCCACGGCAACGCATCAACCGGTGATGTGGCCGGCGCGGCGGCCTGCGGCGGCTCGTGGCCGGGGAAGGCGGAACGGTTCCCGATCGCCGCCTCGCGCACCCACGCGACCGTTTCCGGCCCGGGCTCGACGGACCGCATCCGGCCATGAGCGGCAACGAGGTTCGCGGCGTACGGCGCGGCCGCGACGATTCCGGCGGTCACCATCGCAAGGCCCACGGCGAACCGGAACGTCTGCAGAATGCTCGCCATGCGCGTCCTCACCTCGAACCCGGCATCAGGGGGGCCACGCACAACTATGCCCGCCGCCCTGATGGCGGGACGGCCGCTGGCGCCGCCCCGCCGGGCCCCCGTCGAGGGCGGCGGCGGCACGACAGGCATCTTCCGCAGAGTCTGCCAGTGGCTCATAGACGTCTCGGGGGTGTGAGCTGCCCCGAGCCTCCTCAACCGGAGCAAGACAGTCCCTCGCTTGCGCTTCGGGCTTCCGTACTCGGGCTTCCGTTCGGGGGGAAGGCGAGGGGATGCCCGTGCCCTCGAGCGGGCTGTGGGAGCGAGCGGAGCCCGGAAGGCGAAGCGAAGCGGACGCGCAGAGAGCCGAAGCCAGGAGGGCTGAGGCGAACGTCCAGCGAGAGGGTACGGGCGTCCCCGAAGCCGGGTCGGCCGTGTTGGCGCGCGAGGATCAAATGGGAGATCAGGCGGCCCCGGCCCGCACGGCTGCCGGAGCCGGCTCGCCCAGTCCGAATCGATGCTGCAGCCAGAGCACGATCGGCGACGCGATGTAGATCGTGCTGTAACTGCCCGTGATGATGCCGACGAGCATCGCGAACGCGAACGCATGGATGCCCTGCCCGCCGAACACGTAGAGGATGAGCGTGGCAAGGAACGCCGTGCCCGACGTGAGGATCGTGCGGCTCAGCGTCTGGTTCACAGCCTTGTCCACCATCGCCGCCGTGACGTACTGGCTCTTGCCGCGCAACTCACGCAGACGGTCGAAGATCACGATCGTGTCGTTGATCGAAAACCCGATGATCGTGAGCAGCGCCGCGACGACGTCGAGGCTGATCTTGAAGTCGTCCACGAGCGCCCAGCCCAAGAAGGGCGCCACGTAGCGGCTCAAGGCGAGGCAGGAGATCGTCACGAGCACGTCGTGGGCGAGCGCCACGACCGCCGCCAGACCGAACGCCACGTTTTGGAATCGCAGCCACACGTAGAGCACGATCATGAGCAGGCTGGCGAGCAGGGCGTAGACGGCCGTCACCTTCGTGTTCCCCGCGACCTTGCCGCCGATCGAGTTGGCCGAGAGATAGACCGGCGTGTCGTTCAGCCGCTTCGCCACCCGCTCCAACGTCTTGCGCGTCGCGTCGGGATCGAGCGCCGTCGAGAGTGCCCAGGTGCGATACGGCTTCATCCGGCTCGTCATCCCCTCGGCTTCGAGCTCGAACGGCGCGGCGGCGAGCCCCTCGGCCTCGAGCGCCGCCTGGAGCGTCGCGCGGAGCGTGACGAGATTGATCTTTTCGGGGAAATCGAGCGCCACCGCGGTCGAGAGGCCACCGGCCTCCGGCTTGCCATCCTTCGCCGCCGAAACGATCTCGCCGAACCCCATCGAGTAGGTGGCCAGCCGACCGGGGAATGCTTTCCGCAGCGCGGCCTCGACGTCGTTGCCGTTGGATGCGTCGTCGTCGCGCAGCGACGTGTCGATCTTGTAGCGCAGCCCGGGGGCGACGTCGGCCGACGTCACGGCGCTGACGGCTGCGTCGGGCAGGTCGGCCACGGCCTTGCGGACTTCGGCGATGTCGAGCGGCTGGCCGGGCTTGAACGCCACCTGCACGCTCGTGCCGCCCGTAAAGTCGATGTCGAAGAGCCCCTGGCCCCGCCGCGTCGCCGCGGCGAGTCCGAGCAGGATGAAGAGCGTCGATCCGATGATCGCCGGCACCATCCACTTCACGAACTGGAAGTTCGGCTGGCCGAACAGCCGGGCCATCGAGAGCTTTGTGATCCAGCGGTTCCGCTCCGCGAGATCGAAGACCACCCGCGAACAGAACACGGCCGTGAACAGGTTCAGGGCGAGGCCGAGGATCAGCGTGACGGCGAACCCCTTGAGCTGGTCGGTGCCGATCGCAAACAGCACGATGCCCGTGAGCACGGTCGTGAGGTTCGAGTCGAGGATCGTGGAGAAGGCCCGCTGAAAGCCGTTGCGGATCGCCGTGCGCACACCCGCCCCGCGGTCGATCTCCTCGCGCATGCGCTCGTAGATGAGCACGTTGGCATCCACCGCCATCCCGACGGAGAGCACGAGGCCGGCGAGGCCCGCGAGCGTGAAGGCCGCCTTGATCGAGATCATCAGGGCCACCACGAGCACGATGTTGAGGAGCACCGCGAGGTCGGCCACGAGCCCGGAAAAGCGGTAGTAGGCGAGCATGAAGGCGAGCACGACGATCGTCGCCAAAAGCATCGCGCGGGCGCCGGAGCGGATCGTGTCGGCCCCGAGCTGGGGGCTGATCTTCTGCTCGCTGATCGGCTCGCTCTGGAGGGCCGCCGGGAGGCTGCCCGCATTGAGCACGCCGACGAGGAAATCCACGTCGGCCTGCTTGAAACTGCCCGTGATCTGGCCATCGCCCGAGATCGCGCTGCGGATCGTGGGCGCCGAGAGGAGCGTGTCGTCGAGCACGATGCCCAGCCGGCTCGTGAGCCGGTTGGCGGGATCGGGCAGGTTCTGGCCGGTGAGCGTCCCGAACAGGGCCGCCCCGGCCGAGTTGAACGAGAAATTCACGCAGGGCTGCAGGTTGTTGTCGTAACTGGCGGCGGACCGCGAGAGGAAGCCGCCGGTGACATTGAAGCGGTCGAGCACGACGAGCACCTCGACGCGGCCGTCGGGCATGGTGCGGGTGACGAGGCCGCGGTCCTCCGCCGGGTTCATCTTCGCGGTGTCGAGCTGCACCCAGCGGCCGATCGCATTCCCCCCGTCGAGGACGGTCGTGCCCGACGTGGTCCCCGCGAGTTCGATCACCCGCTTGTGCCGGGGATCTTCGGGGTTCGCCGTGATCCGAAATTCGAGCACGCCGGCGCTCGAGACGATCCGCTTGATCAGATCGACCTCGGCCTGATCGACGTCGGGCACGATGACCTCGATCTGGTCGAGGCCGTACCGCCGGACGGTGACCTCCTTTTGTCCGCCCGGGTTCACGCGGCGGCTCACCGCGGCCACGAGCTTGTCCATGTCGAGTGCCGCGATCCCCTGGCCGCCCTCGCCCGCGGCGGCTTTCGCCGCCTGCTTCGCGGCGTCGATCTCGTAGACGAGGATCACGCCCCCCTTGAGATCGATGCCCAGCCGCGGCGGCCAGCCGAGCGCGATCACCACGAGACCGGCCGTGAGCGACACGAGGACGGCCGCAATCCGGGCCCACATGTCGCTAGCCCGCAGCTGCTTGGCGAGCAGCCAGGCGACGAACGTCGGCACCGCGATGACGAGCAGCGTCAGCAGCCACAGGAACCAGCCCTCGCGCCACACCGGAGGCATCGCGGCCGCCGGGGCGGCGACGGCGGCTGCCGTGCCCGTCGCGACCGCACCGGCCTGGGCGAACAGCAAGTTCGTGAATGCGAAACAGTCCATGGGGGTGTCCATCCTCTTCGAGATCGTCCGGGAGCGTCAGGCCCCCGGGGCGGCGGTTTCCTCCGCGTCGGAAAGCACCTTCGCGATGCTCGCCAGCGTCACGGTGAGCCGGACATTCTCCGACTCATCCACCTTGAGCGAGACCTTGTCGGCGGTGCGGTCCACGTTGGCCACGGTGCCGTAGATGCCCGACGTCGTGAGCACGCGGTCGTTTTTCTTGAGCGCGGCGAGCAGATCCTGCTGCTTCTTCATCCGCTCCCGCTCCGGCTTGTAGAGCAGGAACCAGGCCGCCGCCATCACCAGCACGAACGGCAGGTAGGAGACGAGGAGTTCGAGGGGATTGGGCGGCTGCTGCATCGGAGGCCGGGAATTCGGGGAGCGCGAAGTCGCAAATGTATCGGCCACAGCGAGCCATGGACAAGGGCAGGCCCGCCTGCGGCCGTGGCGAATCACCCGCGTCCGGAGACGGACCGGCCCGTTATGCGCTCTCGGTGTCGAACCTCGGCAGCAACTCGGCGGCGAGCCGCGCAAACGTTCCAGCCACGATGGCCTCCCGCAGCCGCGCGACGAGCCGCTGGTAAAACGTGAGATTGTGGATCGAGGCCAGGATCGGCCCCAGCATCTCGCCGGCCAAAAACAG
>JBBAVM010000019.1:38616-43360 GCA_040397685.1 Pirellulales bacterium | reverse complement strand
GCGGGCTGGCGGCGCGGGTCCAAGTCGAGCCGACGTACTTCTCGAGGTTGTTCCGCACGTCCGTCGGTCTGCCCCCCATGGCCTACCTCGCACGGCGGCGATTGGAGGTGGCCACGACCCTGCTGCGGCGCGACGATCTCGCGATCGGCGCCGTCGGGGCGATGGCCGGCTGGCCCGACGCCAACTACTTCAGCCGGAGCTTCCGCAAGCACTTCGGCATGACGCCCTCACGCTACCGCGAGCGGTTTCGGGATGGTCGGGCCGGCCGCGGCTGACGCAGCAACACCCGGCGTGTCGCAAAGTTCGGGTTTTCTGTCGCGAGCGCGTGTAGGCGCTAGCCGCGGGGGGCGCGAAACTTGTGCCGCAGTTTGAGGGGCGTGGTTCCCTCGGCACGTTGCACGGCGCGGGAGAGGGCATCGGGGCTCGAAAATCCGGAGACGGCCACGATCTCGGCGATCGAGAGATCGGTGTCGGCGAGCAGCCGGCGCACGCGATCGAGCCGGCAGCGCATGATCTCCTCACGGATCGTTCGCCCGAGGGAAGCATGAAAGCGACGTTCGAGCGAGCGGGCGGTCACATGGAGCTGCCGGGCCAGGCCCGCGACGGTGAGTTGCAGATGGCTGCCGCTCCAGATCAGCCGCAGAGCCTCGGCCACGATGCGGTCCTGAAGGGCCGTGACATCGCGCGGGCCCTGGAGGATCAGCTGATGCGGCTCGGAGTTGGTGGCGGCGAGCACGGCGGCGAGCATCTCGAGCACCGTGGCCGCGATCAGATGCGGAAAGCCGCGCGGCGCATCGCGCAAGCGGTCGAGGAGCCCCGCGAACAGGTGCACGACGCCGGGCGCGGGTCCCGTCGGCAGGAGCGGCTGCTCGGGCGAGAAAAACCGGTTGAGCACGAGGCGGTCCATCTGCTCACCGGCGAACCCCACCCAGTATTCCTCCCAGCCGGTGGCTTTGTCGGGGCGGTAGCGATGCCAGACGCCGGGGAAGAGCACGACAGCCGTGCCGCCAGCGACGGGCCGCGGGCCGGTGAGGGCCGACTCGAAGAGCCCCGAGCCCGCCGCGATGTAGAGCAGCTGGTATTCAGGGAGGCTACGGCCCTTCTTCCACGTGAACTGATAGAGCTCCGGATGGCCTGCCGGCGGATAGGCTCCGCCCGGGGGGATCGTGGCCCGGCCGGCGCCCGTGACGTGGAGCCCCCACTGGATGTCGCGCGGCCGCGAGGGCAGGTAGCGAAAGTCGGAACGATTCACGACACAGCGTTTCCCGGAGAAAGATTCACGACATGATGGTACCCACGGATCGATCGGTCGATGCGGCCTATGAGATCGCCCGCGAGCGCTACGCAGCGCACGGCGTGGATACGAGCGCGGCCCTCGCGGCGCTCGCCAAGATCCCCGTCTCGCTCCACTGCTGGCAGGGAGACGATGTCGGCGGCTTTGAGCACGACGGTGGGGCCATCGGCGGCGGCCTCGCCGTGACGGGCAACTACCCCGGCAAGGCCCGCACGCCCGACGAACTGCGGGCCGACCTCGCCAAGGCCCTCTCGCTGATTCCGGGCCGGCACCGCGTGAACCTCCACGCCTTTTACGGTGAGTTTGGCGCGAAGAAGATCGATCGCGACGCGATTGAGCCGGCCCACTTCGCAGGCTGGGTCGACTGGGCGAAGGCACAGCACATCGGCCTCGACTTCAATCCCACCTGCTTCGCCCATCCCAAGGCCGCCGACGGCTTCACGCTCTCGCACGCCGATGCCGGGATCCGAGGGTTCTGGATCGAGCACTGCCGGCGGTCGCGCGAGATCGGGGCCGCGATGGGCAAGGCCCTCGGCACGCCCTGCGTGACGAATGTGTGGGTGCCCGACGGCTTCAAGGACACGCCGGCGGATCGGCATGCCCCACGGGCACGGCTCGCCGCGGCACTCGACGACGTGTTTGCGAAGCCGCTGCCGCCGGAGCACGTGCTCGACGCCGTCGAACCCAAACTCTTCGGGATCGGCAGCGAGAGCTACACGACGGGGTCTGCGGAGTTTTATCTCGGCTACTGCATCACGCGCAAGAAACTGCTCTGCCTCGACGCGGGCCACTTCCATCCCACCGAGTCGATCGCCGACAAGATCTCGAGCGTGCTTCTCTATCTGCCCGAGATCCTCTTGCACGTGAGCCGCGGGGTGCGCTGGGACTCCGACCACGTCGTGACGCTCTCCGAGGATCTCTTCTCGATCGCCCGCGAGATCGTGGCGACCGGGGCTCCCGAGCGGGTGCACGTCGGCCTCGATTACTTCGATGCGAGCATCAACCGGGTCGCCGCCTGGGCGATCGGCACGCGCACCATGCAGAAGGCGCTGCTCGTCGGCCTGCTCGAGCCGCCACGGATTCGCGCGGCGGAGGCGGCGGGCGACTTCACGACGCGGCTGGCCCTCCAGGAGGAGGCGAAGGCTCTTCCCTGGAATGCCGTGTGGGATTTCTACTGTGCGTCGCAGGGGGTGCCCGTCGGGGCCGCGTGGCTCGACGAGGTGAGGACGTATGAACGCAACGTGACGGGGAAACGGACATGAACGCCACGGCTGTTCTCGACGAGATCGACACGACCACCTCGCGGGCCGCGAGCGAATACGAGCGCGAGCGGGTGCCCGACTCCGCCCTCAAGGGGCCGAGCGCCTTCTGGGGCATGTATGCCGGCGAGCACACGGCCGGCACGGAGTTCATGATCGGCCCCTTGTTCGTAGCCTGGGGCGCCGACGCCCTGAGCCTGATCGTCGGGCTGCTCGTGGGCAACCTGCTCGCCGTGCTCACCTGGCGCTACCTCACCGCGACGATCGCCTGCAGCGAGCGGCTCACGCTCTACTACAAGATGGAGAAGATCGCGGGCCGCGGACTCGTGACGCTCTACAACCTCGCCAACGGCCTGCTCTTCTGCTTCCTCGCGGGGTCGATGATCACGGTCTCGGCGACGGCGGTGGGGCCGTTTTTCCCGCCCGGCACGATCGCGATGCCGACGTTCGAATCGACGATGCCGACCGGCATCGCCTGGATCGTGTCGTGCGTGGTGATCGGGGCGGCGATGACGCTCGTGGCGCTCAAGGGCTACGGTGTCGTCGCCCAGGTGGGCCACTACGCGGCCCCGTGGATGTTCCTCGTGTTCCTCGCGTGCGCCCTCGTGACGCTCGGCAAGCTTGGCACGACCGACGTCTGGGGGCTGCTCACGCCGCCGAACGGCACGGAGCAGAAGATCAGCTTCCTGGGCGTCGTGTTCTTCTCGTGGTTCTGCAACGCGGCGATGCACATCGGCATGGCCGATCTCTCCGTGCTCCGGTTTGCGAAGAAGCCGAGCGCGGGCTGGGCGAGCGCGGCCGGGATGTTTCTCGGGCACTACGTGGCCTGGATCTGCGCGGCGCTCCTGCTCATCTACTGGGTGCGGCAGCACGGCGTCGATCCGACCGTGGGCAAGGATCCGGGCACGATGGTGGACGACGCCGTCGGGTGGGCCGGGCTCGTGTGCGTGATCATCGCCGGCTGGACGACCGCCAATCCGACGATCTACCGGGCCGGCCTCGCCTTCCAAGGGATGATTCCGGGCATCTCGCGGACGGGGGCCACGCTCCTGGCGGGGGCCCTGTGCATCGCGGCGGGCATCTTCCCGGCGTTCGCGATGAATCTGCTCTCGTTCGTCGGCCTCTACGGCACGGTGCTCGCACCGATCGGGGCGATCATCGTGGTCGATCACTTCTTCGCCGACCGGCTCGGCATCGAGCGCGATCCGGCCGAGCACCACGGCTTCTCGTTCAACTGGAGCGTGCTCGTGGCCTGGCTCGTGCCGGTGGGGATCGCGATGGTGCTCTATCAGGGCTACGACGTGTTCGCGTCGTACCTGCCGCTGCCGTGCGCGGTGGCCTGCGGCCTGCTCTACATCCTGCTCTCGAAGATCCAGGGGACCTCGCGATGAAAACGCTCGCCTGCATCTGCGGCCTCGCCGCCCTGGCGGGCACGATCGTGCCGCCGGCGCTCTACCTGGCCAAGGTGCTGCCGCTCGAGGCGGTGAAGCAGGCGATGCTCGTCTCGACCGTCGTGTGGTTCGTCGCCGCGCCCTTCTGGATGAAGGTCGAATGATGCGGGGCTGCCCGGCGATCCTCGTCTTCCTGGTCGCATGGTCGGCGGCCGCAGTGGCCGACGACAGCCCGACGGGGCCGCTTCCGTCGGACGGCCTGCCGCAGGCGGGGATCGTGGCCGCCGGACTGCGATGCGAGTGGCGGGACGACCCGGCGGGCATCGTGACGCGAACGCCGCGGCTCTCGTGGGTGATCGCCTCGGGCGAGCGCGGCCAGCGGCAGACCGCGTATCGGGTGCTCGCGGCGTCGGGCGACGACTTGCTCGTGCCCGGCAAGGCCGACCTCTGGGACAGCGGCCGGGTGGAATCGGCCGAGACGCTCGGCATCGCGTATGCGGGGAGGCCGCTCGCGAGCGGGCAGCGGGTGGTCTGGAAGGCGATGGCGTGGGACAAGGACGGCAAGGAGTCGCCCTGGAGCGACGCGGCGGCGTGGGTGAACGGCGTCTTCGAACAGGCGGAGTGGAAGGGCGCGTGGATCACCGCGGCGGACCCCGCGCCTCTGCACGCCGACCGGAAGCGGCTCCACCTGCCGCCCGCGCGGCAGTATCGCAAGACGTTTGAGATCACGAAGCCGGTGAAGCGGGCCGTGCTCCACGGCACGGCGCTCGGGCTCGTGGCATGGTCGCTCGACGGGCGGC
>JBBAVM010000019.1:0-38516 GCA_040397685.1 Pirellulales bacterium | reverse complement strand
TACCACGGCTTCCAGTTCGTCGAGGTCTCGGGACTGCCTGCGGAAAGCCCGCCGCCGCTCGACACGCTCACCGGGCTCGTGCTCCACAACGACATGCCGTTTGCAGGCGGCTTCGCCTGCAGCGACGAGGTGCTGACACGGTTCGCCCGCAACGCCCGCTGGACGCAGCGGGCGAATTTCCTGGAGGTGCCCACCGACTGCCCCCAGCGCGACGAACGGCTCGGCTGGATGGGTGACGCCCAGATCTATGCCCGCACGGCGACGTTCAACGCTGATGTGGCCGCCTTTTTCACGAAGTGGATCGACGACGTCCGCGAGGCACAGTTGCGATCGGGCGCCGCCGCCGGCGCGTATCCCGACTACTGCCCGTATCCGTTCGCTCACGGCAAGCCGGGAGCCAGGTTCGGCACGGCCTGGACCGACGCCGGCGTGATCTGCCCGTGGACGATGTGGCGGGTGTATGGCGACCGGCGGCTTGTCGCTCGGCACTGGGAGTCGATGGTGACGTTCATGGACTGGCGAGCGCGGCTCGACCCGAAGTTCGAGGGCGTGGAGGCGGGCAATCCGTGGGGTGATTGGCTCAACGTGAACGAGAACACGCCGGTCACGTTCATCGATCTCTGCTATCACGCCCAGTCGGCCCGGATGATGGCGGAGATGGCCGAGACGCTCGGGAAGGCAGACGCGGCGGCGGCCTACAGGAAGCGGTTCGCCGAACTCGCCGCCTCGTTTGCGCGGCAGCACGTGAAGCCCGACGGCACGCTCGCCGTGGAAACGCAGTCGGCCTGTGTGCTCGCGCTCGACGCCGGGGTCGTGCCGCCGAAGCACGTGGCGACAGCGACGCGGCAGCTCGTGAAGCGGATCGAGGCCAATGGCTCCCGGATGGCGACAGGATTTCTGGGAACGAAGGCGCTGCTGCCGGTGCTTTCGGCGCACGGCCATCATGACCTCGCCTGCCGGCTGTTTCAGAGCCGGCGGTTTCCCAGCTGGGGCTACGAGGTGGAGCAAGGGGCCAACAGCGTGTGGGAACGGTGGGACAGCTTCACGAAGGAGCACGGCTTCGAAGGGGCCACCGGCGCGAACAACGCCGCCATGAACAGTTTCAGCCACTACGCGTTCGGGGCGGTGATGGAGTGGGCTTACCGCACGCTTGCCGGCATCGACACGCTCGAGCCTGGGCACGGCCGGATCCTGATCCGGCCGCGGATTCCAACGCGGGACAGCAATCCTGACGGCTCGCCCATCAACTGGGTGAAGGCCGACTACGCCAGCCCCCGCGGCCCGATCTCCAGCCACTGGAAGCGCGAGGGCGACTCGATCGTGATGAATGTGATGATTCCGGCCAACACCACGGCGCGGGTGCACGTGCCCGCCCGGAATGCGGCCGATGTCACGGAGGGGGGGCGGCCGGTCGCCGCCGGCGGAATCGCGGGCGTGACGGTCATCGACGTGGAGGCTGGTGCCGTCGTGCTCGACGTAGGATCGGGCGCGTATCGGTTCGTCGCGAAAGAGTGAGCTCGCCCCCCGGGGCCTCGCCAGCCCCGGCGTTCATCCAGTGGCCGGCGGTTTCACGGCCGCAACGCGCCGACGTATAAACTACGTCTGTCTCGAGCCAGATCTGGAGCCTCTGTATGAGCATCCTGCGCTGCACGGTGATTCTCGTGGGCGTTGCGGTCGTCTTTTCCCGGATCGGGTTCACCGACACGCCCGCAGCCCGCAGGGCCGGGCCCGTCGAGCCGGCCGAAGCGGCCGACACGCTCACACTCGCCGCTGATCTGGAGGCGACGCTCTTCGCGAGCGAACCGCTGCTCTCGAGCCCGTCGGACATCGACGTCGATACGAAGGGCCGCGTGTGGGTGTGCGAGGTGACCAACTACCGCGGCAAGAAAGACACGCGGCCCGAGGGAGATCGGATTCTCGTCCTCGAAGACACCGACGGCGACGGCATGGCCGACACGCAGACGGTTTTTCACCAGGGTCGCGATGTCGATAGCGCGCTTGGCATCTGCGTGATCGGGGAGGGGCCAGGGCGGAAGGTGATCGTCTCCTGTGCGCCCGATGTCTTCATTTTTCACGACGACGATGGCGATTTGAAGGCCGACCGCAAGGAGTCGCTGTTCACCAACACGGGCATCCCACAGCACGACCACTCCGTGCACGCCTTCGTCGTCGGCCCAGACGGCTGCTGGTATTTCAATTTCGGCAACACGGGCAAGGCAGTGCACGATAGAGACGGCAGGCCGGTGAGCGACCGCTTCGGCAACGTCGTCAACGACTCCGGGAAACCGTATCGCCAGGGCATGGTCTTTCGCTGCAAGCCCGACGGCACCGACTTCGAGGTGCTCGGCCACAATTTCCGCAACAACTACGAGGTGGCCGTCGATTCCTATGGGACGCTGTGGCAGAGCGACAACGACGACGACGGAAACAAGGGGGTGCGGATCAACTACGTGATGGAATACGGCAACTACGGCTACGGCGACGAACGTACCGGCGCCGGCTGGCAGACGCCGCGAACGAATATCGAGCCCGAGATCCCACGCCGCCACTGGCACCAGAACGATCCCGGCGTGGTGCCCAACCTGCTCCTGACGGGCGGCGGCTCGCCGACCGGCATCTGCGTCTATGAAGGCGCGCTCCTGCCGGAGCGGTTTCGCGGGTCGCTGATCCATTGCGACGCGGGGCCGAACGTGGTGCGGGCCTATCACGTGAAGCCGCAGGGGGCGGGGTTTGCGGCCGAGAGTGAGGCGATCGTCGAGGCGGGCGATCGGTGGTTTCGCCCGAGCGATGTGTGCGTGGCGCCCGACGGCTCGCTCATCGTGGCCGACTGGTATGACCCCGGCGTGGGCGGACACGGCATGGGCGATACGCAGAAGGGGCGGATCTTCCGCATTGCAGCCAAGGGCTCGAAGTGGTCGGTGCCGATGGTCGATTTCACGACGGTGGAGGGCGCCGTGGCGGCGCTTGCCAGCCCGAATCTCTGCACGCGGGCAATGGCGCTCGAGCGGCTGGCGAAGGAGCCCGAGATGGCCGCGGCCGTGATCGAGAAGCAGTTGGCGAAGCCCAACGACGATCGCCACGCAGCCCGGATGGCCTGGGCGCTCGGGATGCTGCCCGGCAGGGCGGCAGGCACCATCGCCGCGCTCCTTGCGTCGAACGATCCGGCCATGCGGATTATCGGCCTGCGGATGAGCCGGCTCACGCAGGGAGACGTGATCGGCTGTGTCGAAAAAGTCGTCGCCGACCCGTCGGCCGCCGTCCGCCGCGAGGCCGCGATCGCGCTCAAGGGGCTCTCTGGAGAGCGAGCCGACCGGGCGTGGGCGGAGCTTGCCGCGCGCCACGTGGCGGGCGACCGCTGGGAACTGGAGGCGATCGGCATCGGCGCCGATGGCCTCTGGGACAGCCGGATCGAAGCATGGCTCGCGAAGACGTCGGGTCGCCAGGACGCAGCCGGCCGCGAGATCGTCTGGCGGAGCCGGGGCACGAAATCAGCCGCGATGCAGTGCCTGCTCATCACCGATGCGAACGTCACGACGGCGGATTCGCTCGCGCTCCTGCGTTCTCTCGACTTCCAGGACCACAGCCGGACGGCCGAGGCCGTCCGCGAGATACTTCGGCGCGAGCGGCTCGATCACATGGGGCCCGAAGAAAAACTACGGGTGATCCTGCCGGAACTCGTGTTGCGGCTCGATCCGACGGACGCCGCCGATCCAGTCCTCGCGAAGCGGATCGAGGAGTCTGTCGGATACGTGGCCCGCACGCAGGCGTTCGTCGATCTTGTCGGGCGGTTCAAACTAGCTCATCGAGCGGGTGAACTTGTTG
This sequence comes from Pirellulales bacterium, assembly GCA_040397685.1. Classification (GTDB taxonomy): domain Bacteria; phylum Planctomycetota; class Planctomycetia; order Pirellulales; family UBA1268; genus RGVT01. Next base: position 34,694 of record JBBAVM010000019.1, on the reverse strand, counting down.
ACCTCGCCGCTACCGAGGGCACGCCTGACTCGCTCGCGGCGGCCGCCGTTGGCACGGCAGTCGGCCTCGCCGGCGACGACACCTTGAAGCCGCGGCTCGCGGCGGGCGATCCTGCTGCGAGCCGGCTCCTCGCAGCCCTCGGTGTTCGCGGCGACGGTCGGTCGATCAGGCTCCTCGAAGGGCTGCTCCCCGACGCCGATGTGAAACCCGAAGTGAAGTCGGCCGCCGTTGCATCGCTCGCCCGGTCGAACCAGGGGGCGAAGACGGTGGTGGCGCTGGCCAGGCATGGAAAACTGACCGGCGGGCTCGTGCAGGCGGCGGCCGTCGCGATCGCGGCCTGCCCATGGGCGGATATTCGCAAGGCCGCGGCCGACGTGCTGCCGATGCCGAAAGCGAAGGGAGGCGCGTTGCCGCCGCTGGCCGACCTGCTCAAACGCAGCGGCAACGCCGACCGTGGCAGGGCGGTGTTTGCAGGAACGGGCACGTGCGCGAAGTGCCACGTCGTTGGGAGCGAGGGGAAGAATGTGGGGCCCAACCTCTCGGGCATCGGCGTGAAGCTTTCGCGGCAGGCTCTCTACGAGTCGATCCTCGCGCCGTCGGCGGCGATCAGCCACAACTACGAGTCGTACACGGCGCTCCTTGACGACGGCCGGGCCGTGACGGGACTGCTCGTGTCGCAGTCGCCCGAGAGCGTGGTGATTCGCGGTGCCGACGGCGTGGACACGACGCTCCCGGCGGCCGAGGTGGATGAACTCATCAAGCAGCCGGTGTCGCTGATGCCGGCCGACCTCGCGACGGCCCTCTCCGCCGACGAACTCGTCGATCTCGTCGCCTGGCTCGAGACGCTGAAGAATTGATTTCTGGTACGGCGGCTGACCCTTTTGACATGGCAGGCAGGCTTGGCTGCGCGCGAGAAATCTAAAGTGCGGATTTAGAAAACTCACGTCTCCTTATGAGGAGACGTATAGGCTACGACGGCCGCAACGGCGTGAGTGCCGGCAAGGTGTGGTTCGCTGGCCAAACGGCGCGGACCCGGCCCCCGACGCCATGTACGACGCGATTCGTGAGACCAGTTGCTGGACGGTCGCCTGACACGAATGTCGCCGTGAAGGGCGAGATGTAGGGCCGTGGAGCAAGCGTCTCGCGTGCCGGGAGCAAGGATTTTTTTGGCAACCGGGACGGTTGCCCCACTATGTGGTGAAGAGGCGGAACTGGCCGGTGGCTCATGGCGAGCGTCATCGGGATGTGGACGTAGCGGCCGTGCCAGCGGCCGATCACCGTCTCCGGCACGGCCGGCCTGAGCGGGTGGTCAAGTAGTTCGGCACGTCGTGATCCAAAAGGAAGACGCGGACGCTTGACTCGATCCGATCTGGATGCTCACGATCGTGGACGAGTTCACGCGGGAGTGCCTGGCGATCGACGTCGCCAAGAACCGCAACAAAATGCGGTGCCCTACGTGGGGGCAGGCTAAGCCTTGACACGTCGTACACGGGTCATGTACAGTAGTCTCGATGAAGATCAATGCGTCTGTATTCAAGGCCCGCTGCCTTCGGCTCCTCGACGAGGTCAGCCGAACGGGCGAAGAACTCGTGATCCTCAAGCGCGGGCGGCCGGTGGCCCGTGTGGTGCCCGCACGCGACGACAAGGCGTGGCTCGCCCTGCGTGGGCGCGGGGCATTCACGGGAGACCCGTTCGCAGGCGTCGTCGAGGAATCCGAGATCGAAGTCTTGCGATGAGGAAGTCGCCACTCCTCGACACGCACGTCTGGGTCTGGTGGATGCTGGGCGATCCCCGGCTTTCCATTCGTGAGCGCACGGTGTTGGACGAGCTTCCGAGCGGTCAGCGACCCCGCCTCTGCGACATCAGCCTCTGGGAGGTTGCGATGCTCGTGCAGCTCGGTCGGCTGCGGCTCGACGATGCCCTCGAGGATTGGTTGCGGATCGCGGCTTCACCAGCCACGGTCGAGGTGATCCCCATCACGCCAACCGTCGTCGCAGAAATGAATCGCCTGCCGGCGTCCTTTCATCAGGACCCTGCCGATCGACTCATCGTGGCCACCGCCCGGGCCGGCAGGCTGCCGTTGGCCACGCATGACGCTCGCATCCGCCGCTCGCGGCAGACGCCGCTCTGGGTGGCGTAGGCGTGAAAGGACGGACGCGGCATCCCGTCGCTTCCGCCTCGGGCTTCCTGAGGCGGACAACAAGCCCGAGGCGACAGGCTGAAGCCTGTCCTCCGTCATGTGAAGAGGCGGGGCTGGCCGGTGGCTTCGAGGACGGCGAGCCAGAGGTCGCCGTCGGGGGCCACCTGGTTGCGGTGGCTCACCGCGAGCGACATCGGGATGTGCACGTAGCGGCCGTGCCAGCGGCCGATCACCGTCTCCGTGCGGCCGGCCATCGCGGCGTGGACCGCGTTCTGCGCGAGCCGCAGGCAATAGACGCTGTCGTAGGGATTCGACTCGACGCTCCGGATCGCGTAGCTCGGGTCGATGTATTTCATGTTGAGCTCGACCCCCGCGGCGGCGAAGTGCTCGGCGATCCGGGATTTGAGAAACAGGCCGATGTCGGCGAGCTTCATGTTGCCCGAGGCATCCACGCCCGCCTCGCTCGCGGTCACGAGGTCTTGCCCGGCCCCCTCGGCCACGACGATCACGGCATGGCCGCGCCGCCGCACGCGGTCGAGCAGGTGCGCGAGCAGGCCCTGCGGCCCCTCGAGGGCGAACGGCACCTCCGGGATGAGCACGTAGTTGGCGTCGGATTCCGCGAGCGACGCGTAGCAGGCGATGAACCCGGAGTGGCGGCCCATGAGCTTCACGAGCCCGACGCCGTTGGGCGCCGCCTTCGCCTCGACGTGGGCCGCCCGGATGGATTTGGCAGCCTCGCCGAAGGCCGTCTGGAAGCCGAAGCTCTGGTCGATGTAGGGGATGTCGTTGTCGATCGTCTTGGGGATGCCCACGACGGCGATCTTCTGGCCGCGCTCGGCGACCGCCGCCGCGATCTGCATCGCCCCGCGGATGCTGCCGTCGCCGCCGATCACGAACAGGGCGTTGATGTTCATCCGCTCCAGGCAGTCCACGATCTCGTGGGGATCCTGGCTGCCGCGCGAGGTGCCGAGAATCGTGCCGCCGTCCTCGTCGATCGCGCTCACTCCGGCCGGGGTGAGATCGAGCACGTCGTGCCCGTAGCGGGGAATGAACCCTTGGTAGCCGTTGCGGAAGCCGTAGATGCGCTGCACGCCGTAATGGTGGGCGAGCTCCATCACAAGGCCGCGAATCACGTCGTTGAGCCCCGGGCAGAGGCCGCCGCAGGTCACGATGCCCACCCGCATCTTGGCGGCATCGAAGAAGATGTTGCGCCGGGGGCCGGCGGGCTCGAAGCCGGGGAGGGCGTCGATCGACAGGCCCGTCGCGGCGGCGAGCTGCGCCGTGTCGTGAAACAACACGCGGTCGTCCTCGGCGACGTAGTGGGTCGTCGTCTGGCGAGACTCGAGCCATGGCCTGAGCGGCGAGTCGATCCGGCAGGGGCCGAGCGACTTGACAGCGAGTTCTTCGGCGGTGGGCATGGGTTGGTCCTTCTCAGGATTGCGCCGGCTCGGGGACGGCAAAAGTCTCCTCGCGGGGGCCGCGGCGGCCCCATGCTCGTCGAGCGTTCGCCGACCCCCTCGCCTCCCGTATCCAGGTGGGCAAGGGTCGTCGTTGGCTACACATCATCCAGTCGTGCGCATGCCGGAGGCGATGCCCTGGACGCACAGCCGCAGGAGGTCGCGGAGTGAGTCGTCGGGGGCCGCATCGGGGCCGCCGGCCGCCCGCCGGCGCATGAACTCGATCTGGATGAGGTTCAGGGGATCGATCGACGGGTTGCGGGCCTCGATCGACCGCTGAAACCAGGGCGTCGTGGCGAGCAGCTCGCCGCCGCCGACGATGTCGAGGATCGCCTGGCGGGTGCGGTCGCGCTCCGCAGCGATCCGCTGCCAGATGCGGCGGCGCACGTCGGGATCGGTGGTGAGCTCAGAGTATCGCTGCGCGATGTACATGTCGGCCTTGGCCAGCGCGAGCGTGGCATTGTCGATCGTGGCCTGGAAGAACGGCCACTGGCGGTACATGTCGCACACGGTCTGCCAGGCGTGGCGGTCGTCGTACTTCACGTCGGCAAGCGCGGTGCCCAGGCCATACCACGCCGGGATCATGCAGCGGCTCTGCGTCCAGGAGAACACCCAGGGGATCGCCCGCAGGTCGTCGAGCGTGCGTTCGCCGCGGCGGCGGGCGGGACGGGAGGCGATGGGAAGATTCTCGATGTCGTCGATCGGCGTCGTCTGTGAGAAATACTGGATGAACCCAGGCTCATCCACGAGCTCGCGGTAGCACTCGTACGACCGCGCCGCCATCCGCTCCATGAGCGCGATCCAGTCCGACTGCGGCTCCGAGCGACGGCCACCCGAGGCGGTGAGCGTGGCCCACGACACCTGCTCCAGATGCCGGCAGGCGATCTCGGGGTCGTCGTACCGCTCGGCGAGCACCTCGCCCTGCTCGGTGAGCCGGAGGCTGCCGTCGAGCGTCTCGGACGGCAGCGAGAGGATGCCGCGGGCCGCGGGGCCGCCGCCCCGGCCGAGCGATCCGCCGCGGCCGTGGAAGAAGGTGAGCGCGATGCCGCGAGCCGCAGCCGCCGCGTGGAGCCGGCTCTGCGCCGACTGCAGGCCCCAACAGGCGGCCAGATACCCGCCGTCCTTCGTGCTGTCGGAATAGCCCACCATCACCACCTGGCGGTTGCCGCGGCCCGCGAGGTGCTCGGCGTAGGCCGGCGTGTCAAGGATCGTGGCGAGCGTCTCGTGGGCATGCTGGAGGTCGTTGATCTTCTCGAAGAGGGGCACGATCGCGATGTCGTGTGCCGCCACGGGCTCCCGCCGGTCGGCCGCCTGCCTCTGCGCCCAGCGCCACAGCCAGAGCACGCAGAGCACGTCGGCCGGGGAGCGCGTGAGGCTTACGATCGCGCAGCCCACGCAGTCGCTTCCAAATCGCACCACCGCTCGGTGCAGCAACTCGAACAGCCGCAGCGTGTCGAGCGCGAGCGGGTCGAGGCCGTCGGTCGGCACCGCGCCGACCTTCCCGAGCGACGAGGTGAGCACGCGGACCTTCGTGGCCTCGTCGTCGCCGGCGAGCGCGGCGGCCTCCGGCACGCCCGCGGCGCCGAGAATCGCCGCCATGATTTTCTGATAGGCCCGGGCGTCCTGGCGGACGTCGAGCTTCGTCATGTGGAGGCCGAATGTGCGCACGAGGTCGAGCCAGCGGCGGGTGGGAGAGTCGGCGGCGAGGGCGTGGTCGCGATCGAGGCACTCCACGAGCGCGGCCACGTCGGCCTCGAGTTCGGCGGCCGAAGCGTAGGCCCCCGGGGCCGCCTGGTCGGAGAGGCTCGCGGCCACGGAGCACTCGAGCCGGAAGTGGATCATCCGCAGCCAGCGGCGGTAGGTCTCGTGCGCCGATGATCCGTCGAGCACGGTCTGCAGGTCGGGCCACTCCGCTGAGAGCGTTTCGAGCCTGCGCTCGAGCGGCTCGGCGCCGCCGGCCTCGCGGAGCGACGAGGTGAGCAGTTCGTGGAGCCGCGTGCAGCGGGTGAGGTGGGCGTCGATCGCCGCGGAGCGGAGCCTGAGCAGCGTCTCTTCCGTGACGTCGGCCGTGACGAACGGGTTGCCGTCGCGGTCGCCCCCCATCCACGAGCCGAACGTGAGGAAGGGCGGCACGTGGAACTCGTGGCCGGGGTACGCCGCAGCGAGCCCACGCCGGAGCGACTCGTGCACCTGCGGCACCGCCTTCCAGAGGCGGGGCATGATGGAGAGGCCGCGCGACACCTCGTCGAGCACGGTGGGCCGCTCGGGCTTGAGGAATTCCGTCTCCCAGAGGATCGCGAGCTCGGTGCGCAGGTGGCTCTCGTGCTCGGTCCGTTCGCGCGGCAAAAGGTCGTCGCGATCGAGGGCCTGGAGCGTCTGCCGCATGCGACGGAGCTTGGCCCGGATCGAGCGCCGTTTCGCCTCGCTCGGGTGCGCGGTGAACACGAGCTCGATCGAGAGGCGGTCGAGCGCCTGCTGCACGTCGGCCGCCGAGAGCCCGGCGGCGGCGAGCTCGGCGATCGCGCTCACGAGCGATTCGCCGAGCGGTTGCGGGTGCTTGAGCCGCTCGCGGTCGCGGAGGACGCGCGTGCGCTGGCGATCTTCCGCGATGTTGACGAGGTCGAAGAAGATGGAGAGGGCCCGCGTCACGACCCGGGCCTGGGCGACGTCGAGCGACTCGATGCGGGCGGCGAGAGCCCGCTCGGCGTCGTGGCCGCCGGCACGGCGCTCGCGGGCGAGCCGGCGGATGTCGGCCACGAGTGTCGATGCGTCGGCCCCTGCGAGCTCCACGATCACGGAGTCGAGCTTGCCGTCGAGCAGGCGCACGTCGCGCCGCAAGAGATCGTCGTTGACCACGGGGTGCAGGTCCTGGGAGCAGCCGCCGGGGACAGATGTTACCCGAAGACGGTGCGCTTGGCGACGGGCCACCAGCCGGGCTGGTCGAGGCCGAGGTAGGGGGAGTCGGCAGGCAGTGTCTGCGCCAGATGCGCATGGGCCGCCTCGAGGTTGTGGTAGGGGAGCGACGGGAAGAGGTGGTGGAGGGCGTGATACTTGATCGAGAAGGGGAAGAAGAGCCACGTGAGCGGGTCGCGGCCAGTGAAGTTGCAGGAGTCGAGAATGTGCGACTCGACATCCACGGGCGAGCCGTCGCCGGCGAAGTGGTGGTCGGCGAGCTGCCGCATCTGGTTCATGACGAACGTCGTGAGACCGAGGAGGTAGAGCAGGGGGATCCGGCTCAGTGGAGCGATCCCAGCGTAGACGGAGAGCGGGATGAACGCCGCCCGTACGAAGCACAGCAGCTCGACAGCCGTGATCGCGCGGCGGTCGAACGGGGTGATCCGCCGCCGGTAGCGGGTGTTGAGCGTGAGCGAACTGGCGTGCTCGAGGACCCACTGCCGCAGCCGCGGATGCAGAAAGGAGAGCGGCGCGAGCAGAAACCTCAGGAACACGAGCCCGGGATAGGCGAGCATGAACAGGCCGTAACCCAGGGCGCTTTTCCAGTTGCCCCCTTCCAGGACGTTGGCGACGTACTCGGGGTCTTCGGGCGTGCCGTACATCCGCTGGCTGTGGTGGTCGCGGTGGTGCCGCGTGAAGAACGGCGACGGCGTAAGCGTGAACACTCCCACGAGCAGGTTCCACGCGACCTTGAAGGCCCGCATCTCGTGGTGGCCCAGGTGGCAGACCTCGTGGACGAGCGACCCGAGGCGGTAGAGCCAGAAGACGGCGATCGGAAAGGCGACGATTTGCGGCCAGGAGCCCAGCGGCGACACGAGATAGACCGTGGCGGCGGAGTAGGCGAGCGTAAGGGCGAGGAGGAAGTCGGCCCAGTAGCGGGCCGGGCTCACCTTGAAGAAGTCTGTGGGGGCGTCGCGCATCGCCTGGCGGGCATCGCGGATCCAGCCGGGGGCCGATGCCTCGTGGGCCGGATCGATGTCGAGCGACGCCTCTGGCAACGTGGCTGTGGAATGCATTCGCGACTCCTTTCGCTCGAATCGGCCCAGGGAAAGGTTGTAGCAGACCACAAGCGGGCCGGGCTGCAAAGGCCGGTGTGGGACAGCGGCTCGGCGGTCTGGTTTTGACAGGCTGAAGCCTGTCCTACGTCAGCAGGGACTTCATTTCGCGGACGGCCTGCGTGAAGCCGACGAGGACCGCGCGGGCCACGATCGAGTGGCCGATGTTGAGCTCGCCCATGCCCTCCAGGCGGGCCACGGGCACGACGTTGCGGTAGGTGAGACCGTGGCCGGCGTTCAGGCCGAGCTTGGCCTGCCGCACCATCGCGGCGCCCCGCGAGAGTTCGACGAGTTCGGCATGCCGCGCCGCGTCGGTGGCGGCGTTGGCGTACTCGCCCGTATGAAGCTCGACCGCCGCGACCCCGAGGTCCACCGCGGCCTCGATCTGCGCGGGAGTCGGATCGATGAATAGCGAGACGACGATGCCTGCGGCGTGTAGCCGCCTCACCGCCTCGGCCGTGGCGGCCTTGTGGGCGACGACGTCGAGGCCGCCTTCGGTCGTGATCTCCTCGCGCTTCTCTGGGACGAGCGTGACCTGGTCCGGCTTCACGCGGCAGGCGATCTCGATCATCGCCGGGGCGATCGCCGCCTCGAGGTTGAGCTTCACCTGGACGGTGCGGCGGAGCACTTCGAGATCGCGGTCTTGGATGTGCCGCCGGTCCTCACGGAGGTGCACGGTGATCGCGTCGGCGCCGCCGAGCTCGGCGAGGGCCGCCGCCCACACCGGATCGGGCTCGACCGTGCGGCGGGCCTGCCGCACCGTCGCGACGTGATCGATGTTGACGCCGAGTGTGGCCATGAGCGCGAAGTGCCGGAGGGCTCCCGACGCCGGAGGAACTTCCGGCCGCCAGGGGGCCCCCCAGCCTCGCTTTGTCAGTCGTTCTTTTTCAAGAGGACGATCGAATTGCCGCGGGGCGTACGCACCCCGAGCAGGATGCCGTCCTCCGCCGACTCCTTTTCGATCGCCGCGGCGAACTCGGCCACGCTCGTGACGGTCTTGTGGCCGATCTTGCGGACGAGCACGCCCGGGCCGAGGCCGGCCTCGGCCGCGATGCCGTCGGGATCGACGCGATCCACGAGCACGCCTTCGAAGCCCGCGTAGGCGTCCTCGGGCACCGAGTTCTTGTCGCGGACCTCGAGCCCGAATGCCTCGGCATAGTAGGTCTCCTCGACGCCAGGGCCCTTCTTGAGGCCGCCGCCACCCTTGGCCACCTTGTCGGGCAGCGGCTTCACGGAGACCGCGAGCTCGACCGTCTTGCCGTCGCGGAGCACGGCGACCTTGTGCTTCTGGCCGATGCCCGACCGCTCGACCACCTCCTGCAGCGACCGCGGGCCATCGACGGGCTGGCCGTCGAAGCCGACGATCACGTCGAGTTCCTCGACGCCCGCCTCCGCCGCCGGCGTGCCGGGCATGACCTCCGTGACGAGCGCGCCCTTCTTGTCCTTGACGCCGAGCTTCGTGGCCATGTCGCTCGAGATCGGGCTGATCGACACGCCGAGGTAGCCGCGCTCCACCGAGCCCTTCGCGATCAGCTGGCCGCTGACCCACTTCGCGAGGTTGATCGGGATCGCGAAGCCGACGCCCTGGTAGCCGCCGCTGCTCGACGCGATCGCCGTGTTGATGCCCACCACCTCGCCGGCGAGGTTCACGAGCGGGCCGCCGGAATTGCCGGGATTGATCGCGGCGTCGGTCTGGAGAAACTTCGCCCGCCGGATGCTCCCGAGTTCGCGGCCCTTGCCGCTGATGATGCCGGCGCTGACGGTCGTTTCCAGCTCGAACGGATTCCCGATCGCGATCACCCAGTCGCCGATCTCCAGCTTGTCGGAATCGCCGAGCTTGGCCACGGGCAGGTCCTTCGCGTTGGCCAGCCGCACGACGGCGAGGTCGCTTTCGGGGTCGGTCTTGATCTCAGTCGCCTTGAATTCGCGGCCGTCAGGCAGTTCGACGGTGACCTCGTCGGCCCCCTCCACGACGTGGTTGTTGGTGAGCACGAGCCCGGCGGCATCGACGATCACGCCCGAGCCGACGCCCGAGCGGGGCGGCATCCCGCCCCGGGGGCCGAAGTCAAAACCTTCGGGGAGGCCGTCCTTGAAGAAGTCTTCGAACGGCGTGCCCTTGAACGGGTTTTCGCCGCCGCCGCCCCGCTGGCCGTCGCGTTTGGGAGCGGGCTTGGCCTTCGCTTCGCTGCGGACCACGACCACGCTCGGCGTGGCATGCTCGGCCGCGTGGCGGAAGGCCTTCGAGAGCGCGGTGGCGTGCGACATGGCCTCGGCCGTGCCGGCCGATTCCTCGGCGGCGGCAGGCAGGGCCGACCATGGGCAAATGGCGGCGGACGCGAACGCCGTGCAGACGATCGCGGGAAGGCGCTGGAGCGTGGTCGGGTGTGTCATGGGACGGCTGAACCTCCGGAGGGTGCGCGGTGACATCATAGGCCGATGGATGGCGACGCAAGGAGTTGTACGCGGCCCGGCCGGCGGGTGTTCGGACGGCGAACAATCGGCCCGGGCCGGGGTGGACAGATTGACATCCGACCGTCCGTGATCGTATTTTTTCTCGGGGAAAACAGGATTTTTAGCCAGGATTTCTGCCAGGTTTTTCATGGCGAAGCGGGAGCCCCGCGACCCTGAGCCGACGATCGACGTGGCCGAGTGCCAGCGGCGGATCGGCTACGCCTTCCGCGACCCGAGCCTGCTCGTGGCGGCCCTCACGCATGCCTCCGGGGCCCAGCACCGGCTGGCGTCGAACGAGCGGCTCGAGTTCCTGGGCGACGCGATCCTGGGATTTCTCGTGTGCGAGACGCTCTATCGCGCCTACCCCGACTCGCTCGAGGGCGACCTCACGCGGATCAAGTCGGTCGTCGTCAGCCGTGAGACCTGCGGCCGGATCAGCGAGCAGCTCGGGCTCATCGATTTCCTGATCGTCGGCAAAGGGCTGTCGGTCAACCGGCCGGTGCCGCCGTCGGTGCTCTCCGACCTGTTCGAGTCGGTGGTGGCCGCGATGTATCTCGACGGCGGGCTCGAGCCCGTGCGGGGGCTCGTGGCCAGGCTGCTCCAGCCGGAGATCGAGGCCGTGGCCGCCGGCGAGCAGGGCTCCAACCACAAATCGCTCCTCCAGCAGCTCGCCCAGCGCGACTTCGGCGTCACGCCGACCTACGAGGTCGTGGACGAGACGGGCCCCGACCACAGCAAGAGCTTCCACGTGGCCGCCCACATTGGCCAGCGTTCGTACACGCCGGCCTGGGGCCGCAACAAAAAGGAGGCGGAGCAACGGGCCGCCTCGAACGCCCTCGCCGAACTCCTCGCACCGCGATCGCCCCCGCCAGCCCCAGCGCGGCCAGAAGCATCGACGATGGCTCCGGCACGGCGGAATACGTGAGGACCCCGCCGGTCGTGGTGACACCGGGGTTGGGCGTCGGCGCGGTGTCTTGGAAGGCATCGACGTAGGCATAACCACCGTGTTGTCCGAGCGAGCAGTCGTACGTCGCGACCGCCATGGAGATCGTATTGCCCTGACGGCCCGCCGTGCTGATCCGGATCAACTGCCAGTCGGAGTAATACCAGTACCCATCGTTGAGGGTGTTGCGGATGCCGCGGTTCCAGTTGATGGCCCCACTGCCGGTGCCCTCCGAGTTAAACGCGACAGAGTAGAGCGACTGATTCAGCGTCTCGTCGCGCACGTCGAACTTGAAGGCGGGGCGCTGGGGATCCGTGTGATTCGTGTCCGGATCCTCGAGAACGGCGGCGAACGCGAAATAGATGTCGCCGCCGGAATAGCTCGATACCGTCTGGCTGAGTCGAGCGAAGTGGCGGATAGCGGACTCGTTTCCGACGCGGAAAGAACTGCTGCCGCTGAAGACCTGCCGGAGGTTTCCGCCGGTGCGAGAGTCCGTGAGGGCGGTGCCGGTGACGACCGCGGAGTCCCCCGAGTACGCCCACCAATTGCTCGCCGTGGACGAGACGATCGTCTCGACCGGCGTGTTCGACCCGGAGAGAGTCCATTGGCCTACGACCGACGTCCAACCGGTCGTGCCGCTCTCGAAGCCGCCATTCAGGAACATGTCGGCGTTGGCGGTGGACGCCGCCAGGGACATGAGGCCGATGACCGCCCAGCGGGCACATCGCTCCCGGCAAAATCCTGCATACATGGCGAGCCAGGCTTGCATCCCGATGATCTCCAGCGGACTCTCGATCTATACCGTCACTGATCCGATCCGCCAAAGACTCGGTCGAAAAAGTGACGAATCGGGCATGGGCAGGGACGAATCGGGCACGCATTGCTACATTCTGGGCGATGCACCGAGGCCGGAGGCTCCGCTAGTAGATGGATGAATTTGTCGAACCGCTCGGGATGCGGGTGCTCATCCGCAAGGACGAGAGCCGGCAGCGGACGCGGGGCGGGATCGTGCTGCCGGACCAGGCGGAGATTCCCACGATCACCGGCCGCGTCGTCGAGGTGAGCATCCAGGTGGAGCGCGACGCCGACTTCCCGATCGAGAAGTACGACAAGGTGCTGTTCCACCCCAAGAATTCGATCCCGGTCGATTTCGAGCAGGACAACCTCCTCTACGTCGTGCCGATCGAGGACGTCGTGGCGGTGTTCCGCAGGACGGACGCGCCCAAACGACGCCGCAAGCCTGGCGCGGAGGACGGGCCGTCCGGTTGAGTGGTAGGCTGGACGGTCGAGGCAGACACGGGCAGGGCGTCATGGACGAGTATTTGCAGGCGGCGATCGACGAGGCGCGGCAGGGCGTGGCCGAGGGTGGCATCCCGATCGGGTCGGTGGTCGTGCACGATGGGCGGATCGTCGGCCGTGGCCACAACCGTCGCGTGCAGCAGGGGAGCACGATCCTGCACGGCGAGATGGACGCGCTTGAACGCACCGGGCGAAAGCCGGCGAGTTTCTACCGCGACTGCACGCTCTACACGACGCTTTCTCCCTGCCCGATGTGCTCGGGCGCGATCGTGCTCTACAAGATTCCGCGGGTGGTGATCGGCGAAAACCGCTCGTTTCTCGGCGAGGAGCAGTGGCTCGCAAGCCACGGCGTCGAGCTGACCGTCGTGCAGGACGAGGAATGCATCGCCCTCATGCGGGAGTTCATGGAGCGGCATCCGGAGCTCTGGGCCGAGGACATCGGCGAATAGCTGGCCGCCGTTCGAGCCGCGGGATGCCCTGGATGGACCGGCGGCCGGGAGACGCCTCGCCTCCCGGCCGCGCATGGTTCGGTCCACGGTCGCCGTGCGACGACGAGCGGGATCAGGTGGTCGCGGGCTTCTTGAGGTAGCTCACGATCAGGGGCAGGAGGGCGCCCACGATCGCCGAGAGCCCGCCCGTGCCGGCGAGGCTGTCGGTGCCGCCGACGAGCGAGCCGATCGCCGGCACGAGCATCGGGAGGATCTTGCCGCCGACGCCGCCGCCGACGAGGCCGAGCACGGTGTTGAGCATCGGGCCGAGGTTCCGGTTCTTGAGCAGCGCACCGACGATGTTGCCACCGGCACCGCCGGCGAGCAGGCTCACGATCCAGCTGATGATCTGGGGATCCATGAAAAAACTTCCTCCGTGAAAATAGTCGGGAACTCTCAGGGCCGGGATCCTCCGCCGGATCTCTTCCGCCGGATTCCGCCCTTGCAAAGAGTGAGTTGCCGGCCGGATTACCCGCGTCACGCCGCCGGGGAGCCATTTCGGCGTTCGCCCGGGCTTCGACTGCCGGTCATGACGGTCGCGCCGATTGGAGCGGCTCGCGGCCGCCGGTCACGCGTGGGCGTGCTCGGCGGCGGTCGTCGTCAGCACCTCCGCGGCGGGCCGCGGCAAGCCGAACAACTCGCCTTGGAAGAGATCGACGCCGTCCTCGACGAGACGGGCCAGTTGTTCGGGGCTGCGGGTGTATTCCGCGACGGTCGTAATCCCGCAGGCGCGGCAGACGCTCGTCACGGTCCGGACGAACTGCCGTTGCAGCGGGTCGTCGTCCACGTACCCGGTCACGAGCTGGTCCAACTTCACGATGGCGATGGGCCACCGTGTCAGGTAGTACAAGCGGCAGATGCCGCTGCCGAAGTCGTCGAGTGCGACCGCGACCCCGGCCGCCGCGAGGCTCTCCAGCCGGGGCCGGACGAACTCTGCGGGTAACGCGATGCACCGGGGAGCGATTTCCAGGATGATCTGTCCGTGCCCGTTCGGCACCTGCCGGATGACTTCGAGGAACGAGGAGGGGAAGGACTTCGAGGCGAACGTCTCGTAGGACACGTTGACCGAGAGCTTCGCATCCGGATGCGATGCCAGCATCTCGAGTGCCCGTTGCAGCATCATGAGGTCGAATCGTTCCAGAAGTCCTTCCGCCCGCCCGACCGTGAAAAAATCCGCCCGCGACGCCAGGTGGCGAGCCCCGGCGTCGAACCGCGCGAGGGCCTCGTGGTATTCGGCCGGGCCGCCGCCGTCATGCACGACCGGCTGCAGCCACACCTCCCACGACCCGTTTTCCATGCTCGCGGTCAGCTCGTGGGCCTGCGCGCGGGTGAACTGGGCCGACCCGGCGACGATCACCCGGTTGCCGCCGGCCGCCCATGCCTCGCCGACGGCGGCCTCCGCAAGACGGATCGCGAGATCATGGTCGCCGTCGGTCACGCCGGCCACGCCAATCGAGGCGCGGAGAGGGAACCGCGGCGCGAACCCCGGCACCTCGATGTCGCCGAGCACCTGGAGCAGGCGATTCGCCCGCGGCAGAGCCTCGTCGTGTCCGGCGTTCGGCAGGTATGCGAGGAAGGAGGCTCCCATCAGGCGGCTCGTGAGCGCCGGGTAGGGAAACACCTGATTCAGCACCGCAGCCACGCTGAGCAGCACGGCGTCCGTCTGCCGGTGACCGATGTAGCTGCTGATCGTCGAGAACTCGTCGAGCGCGACGAGGAGCAGGGCGGCTTCACCCGCCATCGGCCTCTCTCGTTCACGGGTTTCGAGCACCCGCGAGATCGCCCAGCGGGTGAGAAGCCCGGTAATCGGGTCGCGGTCGTTGGCATGCCGGCCGACGATCGGACCGCCGCAGATGAGCGGTTGGATGAGGACCGCGACGCGCCCCCCGCCGACGCCCCGCGACGCCAGGGACACGATGTGGCGGCGGCCGCGCTCGTCGAGGAGGCGCAGGGTGCAAAACTGCGATTCGCCGGTACGCGCCCGCTCGAGCACGTTGGCAAGCAGGCCGCGTTCCAGCGGTTCGACGTGGGCCAGGAGGGAGTCGCCGGGACGCACTCGAAGGTCGGTGTTCAGCACCGTGTCAGGGCTCGTGGCAGCAACGCAGACAATCCCCTGCTCATCGACTTCGATCGGATGCAGCCCCAGGGGAAGCTCGGCGACGCCGGGCACACGGGCCGCCCGGCTGACCGCCTCGAGAACATGCCAGCAGAGTTCCTGCATCGATTGGCTGCTGCGGATCGCATCAACCCAGCCGCTGGGGGGCGCTTCAATCGGCGTGAAGGGGACGGCCGAGTCCGAGATGATCAGGATGGGCACGCCGGGAAAGTCGGCCCACGTCTCGACGACGATTGCCCGGGCGTCCGGTGGATCGACCACGACCACGAGGAGAGCCGGCCGGTCGTCCGACACGCGGTGCATTTCCCCGGCGTCACGTGCCTCGGAGACCTCGACGGAGTGGACGCTCAGCGCCGCGACCACATCGGGACCCACGCCGGGGCCGCAGACCCGGACGACGACATGTGGCAGCGCGAGTTCCACGGGGGCACCTTGAGCGGGGAGGGCAGCGCACGGACGCGCAACGATACGGAATCACGCGCGCCCCGGGAAAATCCATTCCCGCGGCCGGAGGTGCCCCTGCATCGCCCCCGCCGGAACGTCAGCGGTGTTTCCGACCGGCCAGTGGGACACCCCGGCGAGGTGACGGCCAGCCGTGGCCCCGGCACGAGGGGCGGCGTTTTCCCCGCCCCCCCCGCCGGGCATAGGGTTCCGCATGCCGTGGAAGACGATGTTCGACGTGACTCTCGATTCGCTGCCCCGTTGGCTCCAGGTGGCGTTGTCGCTCGTCTCTGGACTCGTGCTGTGCGCGTGGGCGGCGGGGCTGTGGCGATCCTTCGTGCGTACGCGGGGCAGGGCGCGGCGGCAGCCGACCGAGGCGCAAGATGCCCTCACGCGCCGATCGGAGACGTTGCGTTGGGCCACGGAACTGGCAGACGTCGGAATCTGGTTCTGGGATCTGGCGACCGGAACGGTCGAGTGGAACGACCACTGCACGACGCAGCTCGCGCTGCAACCGGGTGGGGGGGCGAGCGTGGATCACTTCTTCTCGGGGATGCACCCGGATGACCGCGAGCGGGTTCGCGCCGCGATCGACCATGCGCTCGCCGAGCGGCAGGACTACCACACCGCGTTCCGAGTCGTGCATCCGGACGGGACGCAGCGCTGGATCGCAGCGATGGGCCGTGGCCAGTACGCCCCGGACGGCATGCCGGTCTCCATGGGCGGCGCGACCCTCGACGTCACGGAACTCCGGAAGATCGAGGACGAGCTTCGCACCCTGCAGGTGGTCGCCAAGGATCAGGCCGCGGAACTCGAACAGGCGCGGCGATTCCAGCTCTTGGCCGAGAATGCCTCCGACGTGGTGATGGAGACCGACGGCGCCGGCGTCATCCGCTGGATCACGCCGGCGGTTAGGCAGGGGATCGGCCGCAATCCCGAGGATCTCGTCGGCGAACGTTTCGCGGAACTCGTCCACCCCGACGAGCGGGACCGCGTGAAAACGCTCGAGGGCCAGGTGATGCAGGGCGCCGCCGCCGAGGCACGGCTGCGCCTACGGATCGCCGACGACGGCTTTCGCTGGTTTTCCATCTCCCTGCGGCCGCTCTTCGACGACCGCCTTGCCGTGGTCGGACGCGTGGGTGGATGGCGGGACATCCACCGCGAGGTGCAGGCCCAGGAGGTGGCCGCCGCCGAACGCCTCCGGCTGCAAGCCACGCTGGAGGGCATGCTCGAGCCACTCGCGATCATCGAGCCGGTGCGCGACGACGCGCACCGCGTCGTGGACTTCATCTACATCGACGTCAATCCCGCCGCATGCGCGTGGCTCGGGGTCGAGCGCCACCAGCTCGTGGGCGGGAGACTGCGGGAATCGTTTCCTCAGATCGAATCGTCGGGTCTGCTGCGGAAACTCGCCGACTTGGCCGAGACCGGCCGCCCGGTGATTCTGGATGACCTGCCCTTCATGCTGCGCGACGCCAGCGTCCGACGCCTGGACGTGCGCTGCATCCGGAGGGACGAGTGGATCAACCTCGTGTGGCGCGACGTGACCGAGCGGCACGACGCGCTGGTGAAACTCACCGCCTCCGAGGAAGAGTTCCGCCTCCTGGCGGAGAACTCCTGCGACGTTATCGTGCGGCTCGACTTGAGCGACAGAATCCAGTGGATGTCACCCTCGATCACGCCCGTCCTCGGCTGGACGCAGGCGGAGGGCGTCGGCCGCGACGGCAGGGAGTTGTTCGCCACCACCGAGGGCCGGAAACAGTACGAGCGCGACAAGGCCCGGGTGCTGGTGGGCCAGGCGACCTCGTCCCGCGCCCAGATCCGCGCCGCCGCGGGCGACGTGCACTGGATGGAAGTCCATGCGTTCCCGTACCGGACATCGGAGGGCATCGTGAGCGGCCTGGTGGTCTCCCTGCACGTCATCGACGCGGAGATCCGGATGGAGCAGGATCTCGAACGCCGGGCCCGCATCGACTCGCAGACCGGGCTCCTCAATCGCCGGGAATTGCTCGAGCGGCTGGATGCCATCGTCAAACACCGCGGGATGACGCTCGGCCTCCTGTGGTGCGACATCGACGGTTTCAAGGCGATCAACGACGCCCATGGCCACGCCACCGGCGACGCCGTGCTGGAGGCCCTGGGCGAGCGGATTCGGTGCCTCCTGCGCTCGGCCGACGACATCGCTGGCCGAATCTCCGGCGACGAGTTGATCGTGGTTCTCCGCGGGATCGCCGGCCTCGACGAGGCGGCCACCTTCGCGGAAGACCTACGCCGGCGCGTGGCCGAGCCGATCTCCGTCGGAGACGAGGTGATCCACGTGACGGCCAGCATCGGCGTGACGCTTTTTCGCCCCGACGAGGGTGTCGATGCCGTCTTGGCCCGCGCCGACGATGCGATGTACGAGGCAAAGGAGGCCGGCAGGAATCGGGTGGTCGCGATTCCGCCTGCCATCGCCGTCAAGGACGCATCGTAAAGCCGTCGTCCGCCGGCGAGCCCGAGGAACGAACCCCGGCGTCCGCGGCATCTTCGACGGCCGACACGAACTCGCCCGCAGCATGGCGGGCCAGTTCCTCGAAGGATGCGATGAGATCGCAGTGGCTGAAGACCCGCACCAGGAACCGGGGCACTGCCGGTCCGTGGTTGGAAGCGGCGAACGGCTCTTCGAGAATGCTCAGCATCGCCTCATCCCGGCCATCCCCGTCCACGTCCCCCAGCACGAACGACACGTTCGTTCGGATCGGGCCCCATGATGGCGGCCGGACCTTGTCTCCGTGGTCGCACTTCCGCAGCTTTGGAAGCACGTCGGCCAGCCAGAATGGCCGTTCCTCCGGCCGGCACAGGAGGGTGACCGACGTCACGTTGGGGTTGTCGAGGAACGGCCGCAGCGTGGCGTCGAAGATCTCCTGGCGGCGGAACATGCGGCAGCAGGCGTTGAACCACCGCACCTCGCCGTACACCGTCGTGGCGAAGTCCGCGAACTCGTGCCGTATTCTCTTGGGGCCGATGAGATGGATGTCGGCCTGTTTTGCGGCCGCCAGGTTGACGACATGGCGCTTGATGACGTCGAGCTTGTCGAACATCCGATTCTCGCGGGCCTCACCGCGCAGGTCGCGGGTGAGCAGCAGCGCGCAAAGCAGCAGGATGATGCCCCGGCCCACGGTGTCCGAGACGAGACCCATGAAACTCAGGAGCATGGCCACGACCGCCGCGATGATCCCGGCGACCACGTCCCAATCGATGCGGAGCAGGTAACGCAGCGACATGCGGAGCCTCCTCGGAACCCGAAGCACACAACACTATGCCTCGAATACGCTCCGGCAATTGCCGCACCGCCGCGGAAGCCGCGGTCGTGCATGAATCCAGCCCGACATTTGGGGCCAGCGCGACAGGGTTCGTTCACCGCACAGGGCGATTGCGGCCCAGCGCGGCCCGCTCCTGCCAATGAAGCACGAGGATCGTGACAATGGTCGCCACCGTGATCTGCGTGGCGAGTGCCGCGATCGGGATCCAGATGGCCGGATCGTAGGTGCCGAGGTTCTGCCAGAACACGGGCACCCCGTCGCCCTCGCTGCGGCAGCCGCGATGCGCCCAGTAGAGCGGCGAGAACAGCTTCGCGAGCACGGCGAGAATGCCTCCGCGGATCGGCAGGATCGTGGCCCCGAGCAGGATTTGCGGCGTGATCAACAGGGGCACCGCGAGCACGCCCTTGTCGGTCGAGCGGACACAGGCCGATACGATCAGGCCGATTGCTGCGCAGGCCACGGCGGCGAGCCAGTTGCAGGTGGCGGAGACGATGGCACCGCGTTGGTAGATCGTCGCGGGGCTCTCGCCGCCGATCGCTTCGCGGGCCAGGAATCCGAGTTCGACGGCGGTCCTGAAGATCACGACCTGCACCGCGAGGACGACGGCGAGCGCGGCGACCTTTGCGATCACGTAGGCTGCGAACCGCAGGCCATGCCGCCGCTCGAGGTCGAGCATCGGCCGCTCCTTGACGATCTCCCGGAATCCGGTCACGAATCCGAGGATGACCATGCAGATGCTCATCAGCGAGAGCCACTTGAACGTGCCGCCCGGATCGATGATCTCGCGATCCGGCGCGACGGCGACCGTGTCGGTGAGGGCATGGCGGATGAGACGCTCGGTCGATGGCTCACGGAGATGGGCGAGCAGCTTTGGCTGGCTGTCGAGGAACACGCGGATCTGGCCGGGAATGCTCGCATCCTGCTCGGCGACCGACTCGGTGGCGATCGCTTCCGACACCTCTCCCCACACGTCCGCCAACACATCCTTTTCGCCGGGGTCGAGGAATCGCGTCGTCATCAGCGGGTTTCGGAAACGCACGTCGGCGAAGCCGGCCAGCACGGCCCCTGCGAGCGCGAACGGCAGGAGGAGGGACATCGCCATTCCCACGCGGTCGCGGACGACCGTCTCGAGTTCCCGGCAGACAAACGTGGTGAACTGTTGAAGGAAGCCGGGGATCGAGACGGCCGCAAGCGAGGACACCCGCTCCGGGGCGTTGCGGGCGGCCGTGTCGTTGGACTGCCGAGCCTCCGCCAGGACACGGTCTTCGGCGAGCCGCTCCTGCCACTGGGCGGACCAGAATCCCCGCGGCTTGTCCTCGATGGCGACATAGACGTCGGCGAGCCGATGCACTCCGAAGTGGCCGAGGGCTTCTACCCGCGAGCCGAACCACACCACCTCGCCATGCCCCAGGATGAGCAGCTTGTTGGCCTGGTCAACGTTGTCGAGGTGGTGCGTGACCGCGATCACGGTCGTGCCGGCGCGGGCACGGTCGGCGAGCAGCGTCATGATGCGGGCCTCGGTGGCCGGATCGAGGCTGGAGGTCGCCTCGTCGATCAGGAGCAGGCCCGGGGCGGCGAGCATTTCGGCGGCGAGGCTCGCCCGCTTCGTTTCGCCCCCCGAAAGATTCCGGATCGACTGGTGTTGCACGCCGTCGAGGCCGACCTCGGCGATGACCCGATCGATCGCGGCGTGTCGCTCGGCGTCAGACGCACCGGCTGGAAGCCTGACCTCCGACGCATAGTGAAGCGCCCGCTCCAACGGCAGGGTGGCCGGATTGACGTCGCGCTGCGGCACGTAGCCGATCGCCCCCCGGAGGCTGTCAGCCTCGCGAAACACGTCGTGCCCGCCGATGAGCAGCCGCCCGCCTGCGATCTCCCGTTCGCCGAGGAGTGCCCGCACGAGCGTGCTCTTGCCCGCCCCGCTGGGGCCGAGCACGCAGACGAACTCACCCGGCTCGATCCGGAAGTTCACGTCGTGGAGCAACGTCTTCCGCCCCCCGCCTCCGCGGCCATCGGGCACCGACACGGTCACGCCCTCGGCCACTACCGCAAGGCCTGTTTGTCGTGTGTGCGTCATCAAGACTTGGCGCCGCCTGCGGGCAGAGCGTGAGGGGGGCGTCGAAACGTCGAGACCCTTTGGGCCTGAGGAGGATACCATCTGGCCTCGATACCATTCGCCTCATGGCTGTTGGCTCGCCGAATGACGCAGCGCCGCACCGATCTCGACGCCCTGCGCGGCTTTGCGATGCTTCTGGGCATCGACCTCCACGCCTCGTTGAGCTTCTTCGCGTTTCCCTGGCCCGTCCACGACACCCGGCGCAGCGATCTGCTGCCGCTGTTCCTCGTGGGGGTGCATGGCTTTCGAATGCCGCTGTTTTTTCTGCTCAGCGGATACTTCACGATGCTCGTCTACCGCCGCCGCGGGCTCGAGAGCCTGCTCGAGCAGCGGTTCACGCGAATCTTCCTGCCGCTGGTGATCGCGGCCGCAACGATCGTCCCGCTCGACACGCAGCTCGGCCGTCGGTGGAAACTGCTGCTGCCGGCGGCGGCAGTGCTGCTCGTGGCCGGAATCGCGACGATGAACGATCGGCCGCTGGTCATGGTCGCGCAGCTGCTCGTCCGCCAGTGGCCTCTGCCGGCGGAAGTGAAGTTTCTTCTGATCCTAACGCTGGTGACGCCGCTCCTGCTCGCGAGCTACCGCTGGTGCGTGCGCTCCACCGTGATCGGCAGCCTCCTCAACGGGCCCCGGCCGTTTCCCACAGACGGCCCGGGTCGTCAGTAGCCGTGGGCGTCAGGGTCGTAGTCGGGCGAGAGAACCACGTTTCCCTGTGGATCGGCCACGTACTTGTAGCGGTGGTCCACGAGCCGCCGGAGAAACCGCGACCGCTGGAGCCACGAGACAAATCTCGCGAAGGATTTGCCTTTGCCGTCGAGCGGCTGCTCGGAGGCGAACGCGAACATCGGCAGCAGCATCTCGTCGTGCATCGATTCGTTGTGCCAGACGTGCTGGGGCGGATCAAACGGGTTTCGCGGGTTGGCGGCGGAGTTGTCATACGACACTTCCGCCTCGAACCGCGTGCCGGCAGAGAACGTCCGGGGCTCTTTTAGGTCGTAGGACGACTGCCAGTTGTAGTCCCACTGCGGCACCCGCAGGACCAGCAGCGACTGCTGCTCGCCCGGCAGGTGAGCCCTGATCTCGAGCCACCGGGCGAGCTGGTGCGTGTGCGGCACGACACCCACCATGTCGGCGTCCTTTTGAAGCGTCCAACTGCCGCGGACGCGAAAGTCGGTGACGCCCTGCGGGACGACGGCGAAATCGCCGTTGAGATAGATCATGTTCATCACCTTGCGCGGTTGCTGCCTGTCGAGCCAGATGCCGATGCGACTGGAATCGGTTTCCAATTTCCCGGTGCGGACATAATGCCCCTGCACCACGACATCGCAGCCCGCCGGAATGACGATCGCCGCATCGGCGGGGGCGACCGCGGCCCGAACCCCCGGCACGAAGCCACTTAAGAACGCGGCCCGCGGCTGTCCGTCGTCACGGATGGGCGGCACCCGGAACCCGACGCCGTGGGGCTCCCAAAAGCCACCGGCCCGGTCGTCGGGATGGCTGAGGCCGGCGCGGCCGCCATGATCCCGAACGGCCTCCTCCGCCGTCTCCCGCGGCAGGTGGCCGGTGAGGGCGTGATGCACGACGCGGCGATTCCCGGGCAGGAACTGGATCGCCCGCAGCCGCAGGTCCTCGGGCCTGTCCAGCGGAAACACGAGGTGGCGGTAGATGTCGTCGCCGTGAGCGCCGATCTGCGTTGGCTCCGGCTGCTCGAGGATGATGTCGGGGGGGCCGAGATCCTCCTGGAAGGCTGAGTAGTCGGGAAGCGGAGCGAGCGGCGGCGTGTCGGCGGGATTTCCCTTCGGCTTGCCGGCCGCCACCCACTCCCGCAGCATCGCCAGCTGCGCGGCGGTCGGCGGCTTCGTCCACGTGTAGTCGAGATCGCTTTCGATCTGCGCCGGTGGCATGCGCCGGGCCTCGATTTCTTCGATCGCGACTTCAGCCCACTCGACGGCGTCGTCATAGGTGAGCAGGTCGAATGGGCCGGCCTGGTTCGGGCTGTGACACTTCTGGCACTGGGCGTGGAGAAAGGGGAGCACGTCCTTGGAGAACGTCGGCGCGTGCGGGGCCGCGGCAGCCGCCTGGGCGACAGGAAGTTCCGGCCGATCGAGCGGGCAGCCGGCGGCCTTGGTCCGCGGCTCGCGGATCTCGCGGCCGGCGAGCAGGTCACGAATTGCGTTCGCGAGCTCCGGCTCGGCATCGCCGGGCGTCATCACGCCGCGGATCTTGTAGCGGTCGTCGATCCGGCCCGCGTAGCGGATGCGCCCGTCGCGGTCCACGAGAACCACCTCGGGCGTGACGGTCGCGCCCAGTGCCTCCGCCAGCGCGAAACCGGTATCGAGATGGATGGGAAACGTGAGGCCGAACGTCGTGCGATAGGCCTCGACCTCGGCGGGGTCGTCGCATTCACAGACGACGCCTACGAACTGGATCTTCTGGTCGGCGAAGTCGGCCGCCAAGTGCCCGAGCACCGGGCCATATTCCTGCGCGAGCGGGCAGGCGGGATGGAGAAACGCGAAGCAGACGGCACGGCCGTCGGTGCCGAGCAGGTCGGCGAATGGGACCGCTGTGCCGTCGAGCCTCAGCACGACGAGACGTTCAGCGGGCAGCGGCTCGGTTCCCGAGGCGACCGCCACCAGCGTCGCCAGCCAGCACCACGACAGCACGCCGACGATAGAGCGTTTCATTACCGCAGCATAAAGTCACGTGCTCTCCGCTGCCAACACGGCGTGGCTTGGGAGGCGAGTCGTTCGCACGGCTTGCATCCGTGCGGCAATCGTGGATGTGCCATGGGCAACCGATGGTTTTCGGGCTGGCGTTTCAGCGGGTGTGCCAGGATGACGTGAACCGGGAGACGTGGCGGCTGACCATGCTCTCCAGGAATACCGAGCACCACGGCGGCGATCATGGGGGATGTGTGGTACCGATTCGCCCCCAGTTGCGGGCGGGGCGAATGGGGGCCACACAGGCTCGCCGGCCGCGACGCATCTGGCGACGCAGCAGGGGGCCGCGCTGGACAGCGAGCAGCCGCACGAAACGACAGATCCCGCGGCCAGCGCGAAGGGCCAGTCACCCGCCGCCCGCTCGTTACCAACCCGCTAGGCAGAGGGCAGCGCGGGCTTCCATCGCGCTGCGGGGCGCCTCGGTCAAAGCCCTGCGACGGCCTCCGAGCCATCGCGGCTGACGAGCGCTGCAAAGACCGTGGCGTCGATCTCATTCGCCAAAATCGTCACGCGGCCGTCGCCCATCACCGCCCCGACGCCGCCGGGATGGAAAGCGTAGGGATTGTCGTCGTTGAGCACGTTCACGACCGAGCAGCCGGCCTGCTGCGGGTCGGCCTCCGATGCCCCGCTCAGTCCGCGGGCATGGCGGGCGGTGTTCCAGTCGCCGTAGAACGCGTTCAAGACGGTGGCCCCGCCGGGTGCCGAATCGCCCAGTGGGCGGCCCAGGAAAAACCGGCGCTGCCTGCCGGCCTGTTCGACGAACGCGAGCGTGCGCGACAGCCCGTCGGTGATCTCGCGAAATCTCACCGTCCGCCTGTTCACGTAGTCGGTCGTGCCGAGCATCGCGTTGTGCGTGAAGTCGGGCGGCAGCCCGGCGCAGGCGGCCAGGCTCGGATGCAGCCCCCGCAGCGGCGCGTAGTCGGTCCTCGGCAGCACGAGCGGGGTGTTCGGCGGGTAGCCGATCACCGTATACGTGGGGCCATAGTCGGAAGGGATAGCCGAGGGCGTGGATGGGCACACAAAGACCGGCACGGGCGTGAAGCAGGCGGGCGAGTTTCGCCCGTTGGGAAATGGCGGCGGCAGGTTGACGGGGTCGGCCAGTCCGCGGGTCATGTCGAAGAGCGACGCGAGTTTCCCCTCCTCGACGAACGGCAGCAGTTGGCCGAGCGCGCCGAGCGTCGTGCGTCCGGCGTTCACCAAGGAAAAGTTCGGGTTGGGCGGATCCTTGGGATACTCGGCCCAGGAAAACTCCTTGCGCCACGCCGGGACGAACCGGTGGACCGAGTCGTGGGCGTGCAGCGCGATCCCGACCTGCCGCAGGTTGTTTCCGCAGGCCATGCGGCGAGCGGTTTCGCGGGCCGACTGCACCGCCGGCATCAAGAGCCCTACGAGCGCGCCGACGATCGCGATCACCACGAGCAGTTCGACCAGCGTAAGCCCCAGCCGGGACCGGCTGGGCGTGGATGGCGGGGGCATAATGCCTCGAACACGCGGCGGGGGCGTTCGGCGAAGCAAAAAAACCGATGTAGATTATGGTTTCCGACCCGAGGCACTCAACCCTTCGCGATGGTTCTCGACCCAGCCACCCTCGCCCTGATTTCGGCCGTCATCGCCGGCCTGCAGGTGCTTGCCTTCGTCGTCCTGGCCCGGCTCAATCCCGAAATGCGGGGCGTGGGCTGGTGGGCCTGGAGCAGCCTCGCCTCCGCCGTGTCGATGCTCGTGGTCGTGTCCCGGCGGATGGTCGGCGAGCAGCCGCTCGTCTATACCGCCGGACTGGTGGCCGTGACCGCCGCCCTGGCGTGCACCGCGGTCGGTGCGGCCGTGTTCGTCGGCCGGCGACCGCGGTTCCGCATCGCGATCCTCGCGACGCTCGTCATCCTGGGCGTCTACGCGTGGTGCCTGTTCGTCGATCCCCGGCCCACGGTCCGCCTCGCCTGCACGGCGGCGATGCACGTGGTCTGGCTGGTGGCCGCAGCGAACGAGCTCTTCCACGAGCGGCAGCCCGGGCTGCTAGTGTCGTCACGCTTCACGGCCGGCGTGATGCTCGCCTACGCGGCCGTGGTGGTCCTGCGCTCGGTACTCATGGCGGCAAGCGACGGCTCGACCACCATGTTTGCCCGCGAGCTTCCACAGGTGATCGGTTTTCTCGGCAGCATCTTCTGGGTCGTCAGTTCCACGTTCGGCGCGATCCTGATGATCAACCAGCGGCAGATTCTCTCCGTCCGCGCCGGTGCCGATGCCCGACTGCAGGCCGAGGAAGCGCTGCGGCTCGCCGAGCGGCAGCTGGCCCTGGTGCGCGAGCAGCGACAGCGGAAGGATTTCGTGCACGACCTCCACGACGGCGTCGGCGCCGCGACGGTGAACGTGGTCCATCTCGTCGACCTGCTCAAATCCCGTGGCGTGGCCGACTCCGAGGTGCTCGAGCATCTGGAGCGAGCCACCACCGAGGGCGCCCGCGAGCTGCGACGGCTGATGAATGCCATCGACGAGGGCCAGGTTCGCTGGACCGACTGGCTACACGACCTCCGGACCCACGCGGAGCAGGCCCTCGAAGCCCGGGGCATCGCGCTTGCCTGGCGGGTGGCGGGCACGCCGCCCGCCGCGACCATCGACCACGCCGCCGCGGCGCTCTCCTTCGGGCGTGCCGTCCGCGAGGCGGTGGCCAACGTCGCGAAGCATTCCCAGGCCACGCGGGCAAAGATCTCGATTCGGTTCCACCCGGCGGCGGTCGGCGCGTGCGTGCGCGACGACGGCGTCGGCTATCCGGACAGCCTGCCCGGTTTGCCGGGAGGCGGCCGCCGCGGGCTCGTCGGCATGGAGCGTCGCGTGCGCTCGTGCGGCGGAAGGCTGAGGCTCGGCCGTCGGCCGAGGGCGTCGGCCCGCGGCGCGAGCGTGTGCATGGTCGTGCCGCTGCCGCTGTCGCTCGTCGGCTCCGACTCCGGCGCGGCGTCGGCTATTCCACCGGCGGATCGA
Source organism: Pirellulales bacterium (assembly GCA_040397685.1). GTDB lineage: Bacteria > Planctomycetota > Planctomycetia > Pirellulales > UBA1268 > RGVT01. Next base: position 8,238 of record JBBAVM010000019.1, on the reverse strand, counting down.
GCATCCCGCTGAGCTTCGCCGTGCGCACCGCCTGGGTGCGGCCGCGGGCGTGGAGCTTGTCGTAGATCTTCTTGGCGTGGGTGTGCACCGTGTGGCGGCTGATACCCATCCGCTCGGCCACGTCGGCATAGGTGAGCCCGTCGGCGAGGGCCCTGAGCAGCTCGATCTCCCTGTCGGTCAGCGGCTTGACGTCGCCGGCCGGCACCTCCGCGCGAAACGCCTCGACGAAGTAGCGGGCCACGGCCGGGCTGATCGGCGCCCGCCCTTCGACGGCATCGAGAATGCCGCTCGTGAGCGTGTCAAGCGATTCGCCCTTGAGCACATAGCCGACGGCGCCGGCGTGGATCGCGGCAAAGAGCGAATCCCGCGCGTCGTGAATGGTGTGGACGAGCGGCAGGATGTGGCGATTCGTCTCGCGGGCGCGGCCGATCAAGCCGATCGCAGAGAGTCTGCCGGGAAGCTCGAGATCGACCACGAGCACGTCGACGCGACGCCAGTCGGCATCGCGGGCCGCATGGTCAGCCGACTCCCAGTCGCCGGCAACCGTGAAGTCGGCCTCCCGTCGGCAGCGAGCCACGATCGCAGTCCGGATACGCGGGTCATCCTCGACGACGGCAATTCGAATCATCGCTCAGGTCACTGGTGGTGTGATGCCGCAGAGAGAGGATCGTGGGCACGCTCCTCGCCGGCATCGTACCACTTGCCGTGACGGCAGATTGATGCCAGGCGCGCCGCGGATTCGTCCCAGCCTCCGCGGATTCGTCCCTGGATTTGCCCGATTCGTCCCTACCCGTGCCCGATTCGTCCCTACCCGTGCCCGATTCGTCACTTTAGGGGGTCAGGGTATGCCCATGGGTATGGAGCGCGCGACGTCGGATTGCGAAACCGTGGCGTCGCGCGGCTGTGATTGCCGCCGTCGTTTCAGTTCAGTTTTCGGAGTCTCCCATGGCCTCTCGTCAATCATCGCTCCGCCTGTTAGCCGCCCTGCCTATCGCGTTGGTGGCCACGGCCGGCTTCGCACAATCGACCGTCACGCTCGATGCCACGAGTGGCACCGGCACGATCTCCACGACCTACACCACCGGCGGCGGCCTCACGCTCAACCTCGGCTTCTTCGCCGACTACCTCGTGCTGGCCGGCGGCGGCGGTGGCGGTGGCAGCGCGAACGACAACACGGCCTGGGGCGGCGGCGGCGGCGGCGCGGGCGGCCTGCGTACGGGCACCACGCAGCTCTTGTCCGGCACGTCGTACTCCGTGCAGGTGGGCGGCGGTGGTGCCGGCGGGCTGATGACCTCGACCCAAGCCAATCAACAGGGCTCGAACGGCGCGAACTCCATCTTTGGATCGGTCACGGCCGCCGGTGGCGGCGGCGGCGGTCGATACAAGCAGCAGGGCAATGCGGGCGGATCGGGCGGTGGCGGTGGCGGCCGCGCATCGACGGCCGGCGGCGCCGGCAACACGCCGTCCACGACCCCCTCTCAAGGCAATTCCGGCGGCAATGCACGCGGTGGCGACGACAGCGGTCGTTCGGGCGGCGGCGGCGGCGGCGGTGCAGGTGGCGTCGGCGGCAACGGTGCGCCCACGTCATCCACGGCGGGCAATGGCGGCATCGGGTTGGCCAGCACGATCACCGGAGCGAGCGTCACCTATGCTGGCGGTGGTGGTGGCGGCGCGATTGATACCAACCCCAGTGCGGGTGAGACGGCAGGCACCGGCGGCACGGGCGGCGGTGGCGCGGGCAGTACGTCGGGCAACGCCACGGCCGGAACCGACGGCCTCGGCGGCGGCGGCGGCGGCGTGGGCAACAACGGTGCCGGCGGCCGCGGCGGCGCGGGGCTCGTGGTCGTCCGCTACCAGGGTGCGTCGCTTGGCAACATCGGCGGCACGGTGACCAGCGGCAGTGGTTCCGCGGACGGCTACACGCTCCACACGTTCTCGACCACAGGCACGACGACGGCGTCGAGCGCCCTCGATCTCTCGGGCGTCAACATGAACTCCCGGCTCGGGGCGACGCTCACCGGCGCGATCAGCGGCACCGGCGGGCTGACGTATGCCGGCCCGGGCACGCTCACGCTCGCCGCGGCGAATACCTACACGGGCCCGACCGTCATCAGAGGCGGCACGCTGGCCGTCGGAGCTGGGGGCAGCATCGCGCAGTCGGGCACCACGCTGGTCGTCGGCGGCAACCTCGCCGGTGACTCGACCGCCAACGGCTTGAGCGGTGCGCTCGTGATCAACGGCGGCAACGTCAGCGCCCAGAACGTCTACATCGCCCACTCGACGATCGATCCCCGCACTTCCACCGGCGTGCTGAACGTGTCGAGCGGCACGCTCTCCGCGGCCGGAAACCTCGGGGTGGGGACCCGGGTGGAGAATAGCAGCAGCTACACGTTGGCGGGCAGCGGCACCTTGAACGTCCTCAGCGGAGGCGTCGTGGATGTCCGCGGTAATTTGGTCTCTGGGAGCGGGAGCAACTTCAGTGTCGCCGCTGGTGGCACGTTGAAAGTCGGCGGTGAATGGATGTTGAGATCTGGTTCGGCCACCGCCGTCAACGACGGCACGATCGTCTTCGATGGCAGCTCGCCCCAGCGATACGTGGCGTCATTGGCAGGATCAATCACGGGCACCGGTGCCTTCATCAAGAGCGGCGGTGTGCTGCACATTTGGGACGGGCTCCTCTCGACGGGTGGCTGGACGATCTCGTCCGGAACGGTGCAGACCGCTGTCAGGAACATCTACAACTCGAGCGCGGTCGCCAACGACGGTGTTCTCAAGTTCGTCCTGCTCACGTCTGACACGTTCGCGGGTGCGATCAGTGGTTCCGGCCAGCTCCTGCTCCCGGCTTCGTTCGCGTGGGGCAGCCTCACGCTCACCGGCAACAACACGTTTACCGGGCTGACGCAGTTGCTGACGAGATCATCGGGCACGCTGTCGGTCGGCAACGGCGGCACGTCGGGCAGTCTCGCGGGCGGTGTGCTGCTCTCCAAGAATCATGCACTCGTCTTCAACCGCTCCGATGCGAGCACGTATGGCGGAAACATCACGGGCAACGGCACCCTCACGAAACTCGGGGCCGGGGCCCTCACGCTCACGGGCTCGAGCACGTTTACCGGCCAGACGACCGTGTCGAGCGGCACGCTGATCCTCGGCAGCGGCCACGCGCTCGGCCCTTCCTCGGCAGTGGTCGTGGCCAGCGGAGCCACGCTCCAGGCGACCACGCCGATCCGCATCGGCTACATCGACAGCCAGGGCACGGTGCTCGGCGGAGAGAACCTCTCGGCCACGCTTACGGTGACCAACTCCGGGGTGATCGGCGGCATCGCCAACGGCTCCGACGCCCAGGGCACGTTCGCGGCCGGCATCGTCAAGTTGTCGAGCGGCACGAGCACCGTGACCACGCCCAACACCTACACCGGCCGGACGTGGGTGCGGGCCGGCACGCTCGTCACGGGCCTGGCCAACGCCTTCGCCGGGGCGAGCGACCTGACGGTTGACTCGGGCGCCACGCTCGACCGGGCGGGCTTCTCGCAGACGGTCGACAACGCCGACGTGGATGGCGCGGTGGGCAATTCTGCGGCCGGCGGCCTGCTCACGGTGACGGGCACGCTCTCGGGCTCCGGCGTCTTGGCTGGCGACGTGACCGTGACCGGCGTCCACGCACCGGGCAACTCGCCGGGCATCCAGACGTTCGAGGGCAACCTGTCCTACGGCAACGGAGCCGTCATCAACTGGGAGCTGACCAACAATACGCAGAGCAACAGTCCGGTCGTGTACGACCAGATCGTGCTCACGGGCGCGAACAACCTCGCCTTCTCCGGGGCGAACGTGCTCTCGCTGTCATTCGCCGGGGCCGGCAGCCTCGTCGACTGGACCAATTCGTTCTGGGACGTGAACCGGGCCTGGACGGTCTTCGACCTGGCGACGGGTGTGACGACCGGCTTCGGCAGCCTTTCGCTCGGTGGCTCGCTGCTCGACGCGAACGGCCTCGCGCTCGACGCGGGCGGCCGCGGCTCGTTCAGCCTCGCCCAGAGCGGTCAGGACGTCGTGCTCCAGTTCACGGCGGTGCCAGAGCCCTCCACGTGGGCCCTCGCCCTCGCTGGCCTGGCCGGCGGTTACACGCTGCGGCGGCGCAAGCGGGCATGGATCGCAAGACGTGGGAATGCGAAACCGCTGCAACGCACGCTTGCGGTCGCCTTGATCACCATGGCGGCGTCAGTCTCCACGTCCGCCCGCGCGGCCGTCACCACCTACACCAGCACCTTCTCCGGCACGATCGCCGCCGGCGACACGGCGCTCTTGACCGGCACGGCGAGCGTCTCGGGAAACGTCGCCAACAGCGGCACGCTGCAGTTCAACATCTCCGGAAGTTCCGCCGTCGCCAACAACGCCATCATCTCCGGCACGGGCCTCGTGCGGATGACCGGCTCGGGCACGGTGTCGAGCCTCTTCGACGCGCAGACCTACACCGGCGCCACGCGGCTCGAAAACGGCACGCTGCTCATCAACTACAACGACCGCCTCGGCAACACGTCGAGCGGCGTCACGTTCGACGGTGGCCGGCTGCAGATCACGAACTCGGGCGTGAATTCGACCTTCTCGACGGCCCGCGCGATGTCGCTCGTCTCCGCCGGCACGATCGACACCTCCACGCTTGCTGACGGCAGCTACGACCAGCCGGCCTTCACCGGCGTCGTCTCGGGCACCGGCACCCTCACGCTCGCGGCCCACGGCCTCGGCAACGGAGCCTCCGACGCCTACCTGAGGTTCGGCGGCGCAAGCACCTACACCGGCACGACCCGGATCACGAGCGGCATGGTCTACGCCTCCAACACATCCGCTTTCGGAACGTCCACCGTCGTCCTCGACGGCGGCGGTCTCGTGGCCCCTTCGGCGGTCACGGTCAACAACGCCATCGTCCTTGCCGGCACGGCCAACTTCGTGCGGCCGTGGACCAGCCAGACCGTGAACCTCGGCGGCGCGATCAGTGGCACCGGCGGCCTCCAGAAGACCGACAACGGCACCGTGAACCTCAATGCCGCCAACACCTACACCGGCGACACGCGCATCCTGGCCGGCACGCTCAACGCAGCCAACTACGCCGCCCTGGCCGGCACCACGCTCGACATGAAGTCGGGCGACACCGGCAGCATCGGCTTCACCGTCGCCCAGACCGGCACCTACCAGATCGGCGGGCTCACCGGCTCGCGGAATCTCGCCAACGGCGGCGACACCCTGGCCATTGGCGGCAATGGCACGAGCACCACCTACTCGGGCACCCTGTCGGGAGCCGGGGGGCTCGTGAAGGCCGGGAGCGGCACGCTCACGCTCACTGGCAGCAACTCCTACACCGGCGGCACCGAGCTGCAGGGGGGCACGCTCGCCCTCGGCTCGGCCGGCGCGATCGGCTCCTCGGGGACGATCTCCTTCACGGGCGGCGCGCTCCAGTATTCGGCGGCCAACACGACCGACTACTCGTCCCGGTTCAGCACCGCCGCCGGTCAGAACTATTCCATTGATACGAACGGCCAGGACGTCACCCTGGCCACACGGCTGCAGTCCGTCGGCGGATCGCTGACGAAACTGGGGGAGGGTGTTCTCAATCTGACCGCTACCTCCGCGGCCGTGGCCACGGTTGTGCTTGATCTCACGACCAACGTTTCAGCAGGCAGCCTGAATGCTTCGGGCGCTAATTATTTCCTGAGGATTGGAAACAGCGGCACCGGCACGCTCAACGTCACGGGCGGCAGCGTCGGGGACGATGGTGGCGATCTGGGCTACAACGCTGGCAGCATCGGCACCGCCACGGTGTCGAGCGGCACGTGGTCCAGCAAATTCGGAGCCAGGAATGTGGGTGTATTTGGCACCGGCACGCTCAACGTCACAGGCGGTCACGTCACGAACGGGAATGGATTCGTGGGCAATGCCGCAGGCAGCGTCGGCACCGTCACGGTTTCGAGCGGCACGTGGTACAACCACGGCATCCTGGAAGTGGGCAGGTCAGGCACCGGGACGCTGAACGTCACGGGCGGTAGCGTCTTGAACACTCATGGCTGGCTGGGCAATAACGCTGGCAGCATCGGCACCGCCACGGTTTCGAGCGGCACGTGGTCCAACAGCAGCAACCTATATGTTGGCTTTAACGGCACCGGCACGCTCAACGTCACAGGCGGTAGCGTCCGGAACGCGCAAGGAACCGTGGGCGATCGTTCAGGCAGCGTCGGCACCGTCACGGTTTCGAGCGGCACGTGGAACACCCAAAATTTCTTATATGTGGGCCTTGCAGGCACCGGCGCGCTCAATGTTACGGGCGGTCACGTCACGACCACTAATGGCAGCATTCTGGGCCTTGCCGCCGGCAGCGTCGGCACCGCCACGGTTTCGAGCGGCACGTGGTCCAACGGCGGCTACCTATATGTTGGCGAAAGAGGCACCGGCACGATCAACGTCACCGGCGGCCACGTCACGAACTCGACTGGATATCTGGGCGTTCGCGCGGGCAGCGTCGGTACCGTCACAGTTTCGAGCGGCACGTGGGCCAACAGTGGCAACCTGTATGTGGGCGTGGACAATGGCGGCACCGCGACGCTGACGATGTCCGGCGGTCTGGTGTCCGTCGGCGGCGCGCTCGCGCGGGGAACAAACGGCACCATCAACCTCAATGCGGGGGGCACGCTCCAGATCGGGACGGGCGGAATCACCGGCGTGCTTGCCACGGATCTCACGAATAACGGCACGCTTATCTTCAATCGGTCCAATGCCTCGACCTACTCCGGCACCCTCAGCGGCTCTGGAGCGGTCACGAAGCAGGGGGCCGGCACGCTCACACTCTCCGGCAACAGCACCTACACCGGGCCGACTGTGGTGACGGGTGGTGTGCTCGCACTTCAGGGTGCTGGCGACATCGCCGCATCGTCGGGGGTTGATCTGGCCTCCGGAGCGGCTTTGGTGGTCGGGTCGGCCAGTGGCGATCGCATGCTCCAGATGCTCACCGGCTCAGCCGGGTCGTTCGTCGATGTGGGCCCCCGCACGCTCACGGTCGGCAACGCCACGTCGGGGACGTTTGCGGGCGGGATCTTTGGCAGCGGCGGCGGGCTCACCAAGGCCGGCTCGGGAGCCCTCACGCTCTCCGGGTCGAACTCGTTCACCGGCCAGACCACCGTCTCGGCCGGCACGCTGATCCTCGGCAGCGGCGACGCGCTCGCCCCGACGGCTGCGGTGGTCGTGAACTCCGGCGCCACGCTCCAGGCCGAACAGCCGATCCGCATCGGCTACCTCGACAGCTCAGGCACGGTGATCGGCGGCGGCAATCTGTCGGCCACGCTCACGGTCACCCGCTCGGGCAACATCGGCGGCATCGCCGACGGCACCGACTCCCAGGGCACGTTCGCGGCCGGCGTCGCCAAGCTCGGCGCAGGCACGAGCACGGTGAACGCCGCCAACACCTACACCGGCCTCACGTGGGTCCGCGAGGGCACGCTCGCCATGGGGCTGTCCAACGCCTTCACCGTGGCGAGCGATCTGACGGTCGACTCGGGAGCCACGTTCGACCGCGCGGGCTTTTCGCAGACGGTCACCAATGCCGTGGTGAATGGCGGCGTGGGCAATTCGTCCGCCGGCGGCCTCTTGACGGTCACGGGCACGCTCTCGGGCTCGGGCTCCGTGAACGGGGCGACGCTCGTGAACGGCGTCCATGCCCCAGGCAACTCGCCGGGCATCCAGACGTTCAACGGCGACCTGACCTACGCCGTGGGCGCGGCGGTGGAGTGGGAACTGGCTTCAAACACCACGGGCGATCCGGGCACCAATTACGACCAGATCGCCTTGCCGACGGGCAACCTCCTGTTCTCGGGCTCGACGACGCTGGATCTCTCGTTCGACGGCGCCGGCAGCACCGTGGCCTGGTCCGACCCGTTCTGGGACTCCGACCGCGCCTGGATGGTGTACGACCTCGGCACCGGCACGACGACGGGCTTCGCGAGCCTTCTCCTCGGCGGCTCGCTGCTCGACTCGCTGGGCAACGCCCTGCTGGAGACCCGTGGCGCGTTCAGCACGAGCCTCGTGGGCCAGGACGTGTTTCTGAGCTACACGGCCGTGCCCATCCCGGAACCCTCCTCCTATGCCATGGCCCTCGCCGGTCTGGCCTGCGCAGGCTACTCGCTGTTCCGCCGTCGCAAGCGGGCCTGAAAGGATAGCCCGGTCAATGGCACCTCCGCACCGGTCTTCCGGCTGATGAGCGAC
>JBBAVM010000018.1:17843-43566 GCA_040397685.1 Pirellulales bacterium | reverse complement strand
GACCTCCGAGAATCACGTCGCCAGTGCCTGGCGTCCCATCGGCACCCGCGTCGTCGCCGCCGGTCGCGGCGCCGGCCGCCAACGGCCTGCCAGGCCCGACGCCTGCTCCGGTACCGCGGCCGTCTCCGGATCCGGTCCCCGTCCCGCTCCCGCCACCGCCCGCGCCGGTGCCGTTTCCTTCGCCGCCGAACCCGTCGCCACCCGCGCCGCGCGCCGCCTGGTTTTTCCATTCAAACCGCGACTGGTCGCCGAGCACGCTCGGCCCCCCTTCGGCCACGACACCGCCGCGGGAGGTCGCCGCCCGATACTGCTGCGCGGGCCGCGGGGCCTTGACCGGCCGCACTTCTGCGAGCCACGCCAGCCGCTGCCGCGATTCCTCGATGGCCCGCTTTTCGACGTCGGCGAGCGCCGGGTCGCGCGGTGGAAACGCCAGCGTCCAGTCCTCTTCGATGAGCTGGTAGCCGAAGTCGCTGCCCCACGACTGGATCGCCTCCCGGGCCGCGTAATACGCCATCACGCCCGAAGGCCTCACGAGCAGGAGCGGGTACGGCTGGGCGGCAGGATCGGCCGAGGCGCCGGGGCTCCGTGCGATGTGCTCGCGGGCGGCCCGCAAGGCGCAGGCGAGCGGATTGCCCGGGCCGGGCGGCCCTTCGAAATCGCCCGGCGAGAGCCGCACGCCCTCGGGCTGGAGAAAGACGCCGTCGAGGCTGCATTCGATGTACAGCGGCCGGCGGTGCGTGCCCTGCTTGCCGACGTACGGCACGACGGCGTAGGCGGCCGGCTTCGTGCGGGCGTCGGCCCGGGTCTTGTCGAGCGACTCGCGGGCATTCGCCAGTTTGGCTTCGAGGGCCTCGAGATCGCCGGCCGCATCCTTCGGCCCATCGGCCTCGAGTTGGGCGAGCAATTTCTCGAGCTTCTGGAGTTCGTCGGTCAGGGCTCGCGTGTGATCCTCGACTCCCGCCAACTGCAGACGCGCCGCCTCGAGATCGCTCGCCGTGCGGTCGCGGACGCCGGCCAGCTGCTCCCCCCGCCAGCGCAGGCTGTCGCGCGCCAGCTCCAGTTCCGCCACGTCGGCCGACACGCCCGCCTCCGCCTCCTGTCGCGCGGAGCGGCTGAAGAGCACCAGCAGCACCAGCAGCGATCCCATCGTGCAGAGCAGCACGGCGAGGAACGGAAACAGCGAGATCGTCGGCCCTTCGGTGGGGCGCGTGCGACTCATGCGGCCTTTCCGACGCGGTGCACACCCTGCAGGTCCACCCGGCGGGGCTCGACCACCGTGTCCTGCGCCCGCGCGGCGAGCAGCTGCACGGCCGCCGAGAGCGTGGCGATCGTCTGCTCGAACCGACCGCTGTCGGCGAGCGTCGCGAGATTCGATTCGAGCGACCGCTCGAGCGCGGCGACGTCACGCGTCGCATCCACGACGCGGGCGAGCAGCTCCGCCTGCCCCGCGAGCGTCTTTTGGTGCTGCTCGAACGACCGCATCGCGGTCGTCAGGGCGTCGGCCGCCCGCGCCCACCGATCCTCGCGGGCCGACGAGAGGTGCGACTGCGCCTGCACGAGCGACTCGGTCCATCGGCCGAGCGACTCGTCGAGCGAGCGGCCGAGCGAAATCTGGAGCCGATCAGCCGTCTCCTCGAACACGCGATGGATGTTTCCGGCCGCCGACTGCTCGAGGGCCCGCCATGACTGCTCCTGGGCCTCGAGCAGCCGCATCGAGTTGCGACCCACGGCGTCGCCCAGCCGGGCCATCGCCAGCGCCGTGGCGTCGGTGCTCTCCTCCATCTGGAAGCGGCCCGCGAGCGCCGCCCACGCGGCGGCGTCCACGTCGCCGAGGAGCGCCTGTTCGCGGCGGTCGATCACGAACTGCAGAAACATGAGCACCATCGACAGGGCGAGGGCCGTCGCCGTCGTGTCGAAGGCGACACCGAGACCGGCCACCACGCCGGAGATGTTGTCGAGCTGCGTGGGCGAGAGCTGGGCGATCGCCTCCGTGATGCCGATCACCGTGCCGAGAAAGCCCATGATCGGCACCGCCCAGATCACGAACCGGACGAGCCCGTAGCTCTGCGCGGCACGCGCCGCATCGAGATCGGACAGATACTTGAGGTGACCCTCGAGCGTTTCGGCGGAACCGGTCCTCACGACCAGATCGAGCGCCTCGTCGAGCCGCCGTTCGAGATAGCCGACCGGCCGCCCGGCCGCCTCGGCCTCCTCGCGGGCCTCGACCAGCGTGGCGGCGAGGCCGACCGCGTCGGCCGCCGGCTGCCCACCCTCTGGAACCGGACCGAGCACGTCGTCCCCGACCCGCTTCCGCTGCCGCTCGACGTCGAGCCATTTCAGGACGAGGGCCGACAGGCCGACGCAGAACATCGCCGTTTCGATGTACTCCACCCAGTGGCCCGCAAGATAGCGGATCACGTTGGCGTCGGTGATCACGCCGCCGTGGATGAGCGCAAAAAAGCAGAAGGCGAGCGCGCCGCCCCAGACGATCGGCGACCGGAGCAGGAGAGCCGAGAGGGCGTTGATCTTCGACACGCGGGATACCTCCGGGACGGACGTTGGCGGCTGGGCGCGGCGGGCGCGACCCACCTGCCTCTTTGATCGGCAGGCCTTGCCGGACCGATTGAATCGAAACAACCGGCAGGGATGAATGGCAGATTTGCGGCGACCGCTCCGGCAAGCCGGGCAGGACGGGCAAGCAGGGGGTGGCTGTGCCGCCGGGAATTCGCCGTTGCACGCCCACGCCCTCGGCACCTACCGTCCGGCCATGTCGTGCCTCGGCCGCCCCACGCGGATGCTTCTGGTCGCCGCTGCCCTTGGTCTCGCCTTCCTCGGCGGTCGGTGGGGGCTGGCCCAGCGCCCCGGCCAGCCGGCTGCGATGGCGGCGCCGGCCGGCCAACTTTGGATCCAGGCCACGCCGATCGACGACCGGCAGCAGCTCGTCCTCGTGCTCGATCCGCACTTGCGGAGCGCCGCCGTCTACCACCTCGACCACCAGGCGGGCACGCTCGCCTTGAAGAGCACCCGCAACATCACCTGGGATCTGCTCGTCGGGGATTTCAACGCCCAGGAGCCCAAGCCGGCGGCCCTGCGTCGGCTCCTCGAGGTGGGGGCGGAAGCCGGTCCGATTGGGCAAAATCCGCCGTGAAGGCCGCTGCCGACGGTGCCGTTCGCACGCCCCCCCGCGGCACGCGTAGAATTCGGTGACGATCGCGTCGAAAGATACGGAGTGGGCGGCTGGGGCCGCCGCTCGTTCGACCTCGCGCCCAACCGTTGCCATGGCTGGAAAATTCCTGTCGCTCGAAGAGGCTGCCCGCCACCTCGGCGTGTCCGTGGAGGAGGTGCAGCACCTCGTCGATCGCAAGCGGCTGTTCCCGATGCGGGACGGCGCCACGATCAAGTTCAAGGCGGACGACGTCGAGCGCCTCGTGCAGGAATTGGCCGACGAGGTTCCGCAGACCGACGAACTGCAACTCGATCTCGACGAGCCACCCGCCGGGGCGGGGAATGCGGACGACCTCGTGCTCGGCGAAGCCCTCGAGGCCGACGCCATCGTCTTCGACGAGGGCGGCAGCATGGCTGCGGCATCCCACACGATCGTGCGGGCCGGCGAGACGGGCGGAGAGGCGTCCGGGCTTTCTTTATCGTCGATCGGCGGAGGGTCGGCGGCCGACGTCGTGCTCGGTGACAGTGCGATCGGAGGCGACGCGGCTGCGAACGATGATCTCCTGCTCGAATCGGTGGTCGGGGCTTCCTCGATCGGCGCCTCATCGCCGTCCCTTGCCGGAGCGGCCCTGAGCGGCATCACCGGCGGCCCGGGCCAACTCGACGAGACCCTTGCGATCGACCTCGGCGACGCCACGCTCGACGTCGGTGGCTCGCTGGCGGCGGGCGGGGCGGGGAACGGTGCAGGATCGCCGAGCGTGACCGGCGCCGCACTCTCCGGGCCGCTCGACAGCGGCTTGTCGCTCGAGGACGGCGCGATCGAGATGTCGGGGATCGATCTCGGAGGGGGCGAGGCGGCAGCCCTGCCGGAGGATGGCACCGTCCTCGGCGGCGACGACTTCGAACTCGGCGGCGCCGGCGGCGACGACGAGAGTGCCTCCGTGGTGATCGCCGAGTCGGAGGGGGGCGACTCGAGTTTCTTCGGCCAGGCGATGGCGGGCGAGGGATCATCGCTCGGCGACGAGAGCGTCGGGCTGCCGAGCAGCATCGCGTCGGAGGCCATGGGCCTGCCGGGCGACTTCGCCCCCGACATGACCTTCAGCGTCTGGCAGACGGCCGGCCTGATCTGCTGTTCGCTCCTGCTGCTCTTCGGCGGGTTCATCGCCTACGATCTCGTGCGCACGATCGGCAGCCCCGAAAGCACGTCGCTCGCCAACCCCCTGCTCAACGCGATGGCCGACACGTTCGGCTGGCGGTAGCGGGTCGCCCCCGAGACTCTCCGCCCCGGCCTCCACGGCGCTATACTTTCGGAGGTTGACCCGCCTTTTCCCGCCCCCGCCGCCCTGCGTAGGACACCGATGGCAGCCCGCCGGCTCGTGTCTCCCGACCAGCCACCCGTGGTGCGGTTCATCCTGGGCGCGTACGAGTTCTTCGCGTCCCTCGGGTTCGCGGTCGTGCTCATCGCGCTCTTGGCGATCGTCCTCGGGCTCGGCACGTTCGTGGAGAGCGGCTACGGCACGGAGGCGGTGAAGTTCGGCGTCTGGAACACCTGGTGGTTCACGCTGCTCAACGCCCTGCTGGCGGTGAGCATCTTCTGCGCGGCCGCCATCCGCTACCCGTGGAAGCGTTACCAGACCGGCTTCGTGATCACGCACATCGGACTGCTCGTGCTGCTGGCCGGCTGCCTCATGTCGCAGCGCGGCGGCATCGACGCCCAGATCCCGCTCCTCGAGGGAGAGCAGGGGAGCCGGGCTTACGAGGACTCCCATCACTTCGCGGTCGAGGTCGCGCCCACCGGTGGTGGCCGGCCGGTCGCGCTCGCGCCGATCGAGTTCCGCTCGGGGCCGTTCAACTGGCGCGAGTATTGGCAGACCCGCTGGTGGCTGCCGTGGGGGCTGGCGCCGCGCGACACCGGCGTCGTGCACGATGCCGACGGCATCCGCCTGGATGTGCTCGACTTCCTCGCCGACTCGACCGCCGCCCTCGCGCCGAGCGTCAAACTCCGGATCGGAAGCGACTCGTTCGCCGCCGGAGGCGAGGGCGGCCGCGGCGTGTGGATGCCGGCCGAATTGGCATGGCAGCCCGACCCGCTCCGCGCGACCCAGATGCGGCACCGGGCGAGTGTCGGCGGCGGCACGCTCGTGTTCTGGAAGACGGCGTCGCGGGCCGAGGCCGAGGCGTTCGTGGCGGGGCTTCCCGATCCGCAACTGGGCTACGGCGAGCGTGGGCAACTCGTCCTCGTGGCCGACGGCAAGCCGCATCGCCTCACGATCGATGACGTGCTCGGCAAGGAGCGGTTTCCCCTCGAGGGTACCGACCTGTTCGTCGAGGTGACCGACTTCGAGCCGAAACTCGCGGCGGCCCGGGTGCGGGTCAGACGCGGCGCGGACGGCGACGACGAGGAGATGGTCGTGCTGGCCGACCTGCCCGAGGTGACGATTCATGCCGTCCGGACGGGCGTCTGGGGCACGCTCTGGATCGAGCGGCAGACGGCGGACGCCGCGGAGCGGATGCAGGGCAAGGGGCGCAGCCGGATCGACGTGGTCCAGGCCGGCTCCGGCACCGGGCACGAGCTTTTCTACCGCGTCTGGCAGCAGCCGACGGCATCCGCCGGCAGACTGCCGACGGACGGCGGCTCCGTGCCCGCGTTCGCCATGCCGATGGGCAAGCTCGAACTGCGGGTCGATCGGTTTCTGCCGGCCGATGCACTCGAGGTCGTCACGTTGCCGCTCCCGTTTTCCAAGGACAAGCCGCCGTCGGCGAAGCGCCGGGCCGCGCGGGTGCGGCTCACGGTGGATGGGCATGCGGAGGAATTCTGGCTGGCCGGCCTGCCGATCCAGCCGGCGCAGGCGACGGCCGGGCCGCCCGGGCCCGCCGAGCGTCACACCGTCGCGGGACGTGCCCGCACGGCGACGATCATGCTCGTACCCGACGCGATCGACATCGGCTTCGACGTCAAGCTCGATAACTTCGAGCGCCGGCTCGACCCCGGCACGAGCCAGGCCTCGCACTTCTCGAGCGTGGTCGAGTTTCTGGCGGAGTCGGGGACGCCGCTCGTGAAGCGGCCGGTGACGATCACGATGAACGCCCCGGTGGACTTCTCCGATCCCGCGACAGGCCGATCGTACCGCCTGTTTCAGGAGAGCTTCATGGGGCCGTGGCTCCCGGGCGACGACCTCTTCGAGCAGTTCACGAAGGGCTGGTCCGACCGGCCCGAGAAGCTCGAGGCTTCCGTCCTCACCGTGAACTACGATCCCGGCCGCGGCGTCAAGTATCTTGGCAGCGGCCTGATCGTGGTCGGCATCTTCACGATGTTCTACATGCGGGCCTATTTTTTCGCGCCTCGCCGACAGCCCGGAGTCGCCTGATGACCTCCTTCCCGCGGACCATCCTGGCCGGCCTGCCGGCAGCCCTCGCCCTCGCGCTCGCCTCGCTCACGGCGGTGGCCGCCGGCCCCACCCCCGGCCTGCACGCGGCCCTCGAACCGTGGCGGGAAATCCCCGTCCTCGAGGACGGCCGGATCATGCCGCTCGACACGTTCGCCCGCCGGCACGTCGAGACGATCTCGAATACCCAGACCCCGAAACTCGCGAGCGGTCCCGCAGGCGCCGTCGTGAAGTGGCACGCCGACGAACTCGTGCTCGACTGGCTGGCCCGGCCCGAAGCCTGGGAGCGGGTGCCGTTCCTCATCGCCGAGCACGAGGAGGTGCGCAAACTCCTCGACGCGCCGATTTTCGAGACGAGCGGCGGCGAAATGCGCCGGCTCAAGTACGTCTCCCCCGACGACGTCGCCGAGAGCGAGCCGCTGCGGCGCCGGCTCGTCGAGATCGACGAACGCCGGCGGGCCGCCCGAGCCGACGGAGGGCAGTTCCGGCTCGAGGGCGTGGATGCGAAGATCGATCAACTGTGGCGGGCCTACGTGACGTGGCGACAGCTGACGTTCCGGGCCGCCGACGACTCGATCGGCCGCTCGCGGTTCGTCGCGCTGTTCGAACAGGCGGCAGGCGCCTGGCGACAACTGCGGACGCAACTCACCGCGGCCGGGGCCGACGAGGCCGCCAAGGCCGCCGACGCCGCGCTCCTCGACCTGGCGGAGGCCATCGGCCAATCCACCCGCTTCCCGACGGCCGACGCCCTGCCGAAGGTCGAGGCGGTGCGGCAGGCCGTTGCCGTCATCGAGGCACGGGCCGAATCCCTGCCGGCGGCCGTCCAACGCGGCGCGCGCCGCTTCGCCGACCGGATCGCCGTGCTCGGCGAGTCGCTCTACGACAACGGCGGTGGGCTGCTCGTCGTGCCCGCGGTCCGGGCGGAGCCGCTCGAGTCCGAGCGGAATGCCGACGAAGACATGCCCCCGTGGGTCGCCCTTGCGACCCTGCTCGATGCCCCCGACAGCCTGCTCGCAGGCCTTCCGGCCGACAAACTGGCCGCCGTGCGCGGGGCATTCGACGCGCTGCGCCAGGCGGCGCTCGCCGAGCCGACGGCGGACGCGCGGGCGGCGGCGGCGCGATCCGCACGGGAATTCGCCGCCACACTGCGCACGCTTGGTGAGGCCGTCGAGCCCCTGCGCCGACAGCTGCCGATCGAGCAGATCGATGCCGACCTCCTGCGATACACGGCCTATCCCGCGGCAGGCAGCACCCGTCGCGAGGTGGTCTACAACGAGAGTGATCCGTTCCGGCTGTCGTGGGTCGGCAGCCTGCTCGCGCTGTTCGCGTTCGCGCTCGCCTTCGGCCGGGCCCGGAGCCCCATGTTCTGGCTCGGCGTCGCGCTGCTCGTCGGAGAGTTGGCGTGGACCGCGGCCGCGTTCGCCTCTCGCGTGGCCATCACCGGCTGGGCCCCGGTGACGAACATGTATGAGACGGTCATCTACGTGCCCTTCTTTCTCGCGATCCTGGGCCTCTGCTTCCTCCTCGCGCCGATCTGCGCCCGCGGCGCGGCGCATGCATGGCGGTTGACGGCCCTGCCGGCCCCGCTCGGCGCCGCGATACCCGGCGAGGGCGGGAACGGCGTGGCTGGCTGGCTCACGCTGCTGCCTCGAATCGCCCTGGCGGCCCTTGTGCTGTGGGTGCTCGCCATGGCGCCCTACGCGGCGGGCGGGCGGACGATCATCAACCTGCTGCCCCAGACCGACGTCGATCGGTCGTTGCCGAATCTCAACAATCTCGTCGTCTGGCTGGTCGGCTTGTCGATGCTCGCTCCCGCCGTGTGGTACCTGCCGCGCGTCGCCCTCGCCGCGGTCCTGTCGCTCTTCACGGTGCCGGCCTCGTGGGCGGGCGGTCACCTCGCGGAGCGGTTGCCCGACGTGTACGCCAGACGGTCGTTCGGGCTGGTCGTCACCGCGGTGGCATTCGCCGGCACGTTCATCGCCTGGTTCTTTCCGATTCCGGGCAAGCAGTTCAGCCCGCTCCAGCCCGTGCTCCGCGACAATTTCTGGCTGACGATCCACGTGCTCACGATCGTCTCGAGCTACGCCGCCGGGGCGCTCGCCTGGGGGCTTGGCCTGCTCTCGCTCGGCTACTACCTGCTCGGGCATTACCGATCGGGCGGAACAGGCCGACCGAATCAGCCGCCGGCGGCCTGCGCCGAGTTGGCGGGCTTCATCTACAAGGCGATGCAGGTCGCGGTGCTGCTCCTCGCCGCCGGCACGATCCTCGGAGGGCTCTGGGCCGACGTGTCATGGGGACGGTTCTGGGGCTGGGATCCGAAGGAGGTGTGGGCGCTGGTATCACTGCTCGCGTACCTCGTGGTACTCCATGGCCGCTACGCCGGCTGGATCGGCAACTTCGGCCTCGCGGCTGGCGCCGTGCTCGGGGCCGCGGTGATCGGGATGTCGTGGTACGGCGTCAATTTCCTGCTCGGGGCCGGACTCCATTCCTACGGCTTCGGCCAGGGCGGTCAGACGGAGTTCTTCGCGTTCCTGCTTCTCAACCTCGCGCTGCTGGGGGCGGCGGCCTGGCGGTGGAGACGCGAGACGGCCGCGGTGGCCTGACCGCGGGCGGCACGTCGGTCCAGCCCCCGTCGCGATACTGCCGCACCGTCACGCCCCGGGCGGAGAGCCAGAGTCGCACCGCGCCCCCGGTCCCCTCGCTGCCGCCGGTCTTCACGACGCGGGCCGGACGATCGGGCCCGGCCGCTGCGGCGTAGGCACGTTCCACGTCCGGCCAGCGGGCTCCTCCGGGGCCGCTCACGATCACCCAGTCGGGCGCCGTCGCGGCGGCGATGTCGGGCGGGAGGCTCGTGACGCTCCCGTGGTGCGGCGCGAGCAGCACATCGCAGCGGTCGGGAACGCCGGCCACGAAGCGGTCGAGCGTCTCCCCCTCGAGGTCGCCCGTGAGCAGCAGTCGCCGGCCCGCCGACTCGACGGCCAGGACGAGACTCGTCTCGTTGTCCTCGCGGGCCCGGGGATCGTGGTGGAGCACCCGCACCCGGCACAGGGGGTCGCCGGGGATCTCGTCGCCGGCCTCGACACAGCGGACGGGGATGCGGCGTTCGTACACGAGGCGGAGCAGCTCGTGGACCGCCGGCGCACCGCTCCCGAGGAACGTGCGGGACACGACGAGTTCCCCCACGGAAAATCGCTGGAGCAGTTCGGGCACCGCGTTGAAGTGGTCGGCGTCGGCATGCGAAACGACAAGCGTGTCGATGCGCGAGAGACCGCTCGCCCAGAGCACCGATGACATGGCCCGCCGCGCGGCGGCCGGCGCGCCGAGCCGCCCGGCATCGCAGACGAGCACCCGGCCCGCCGGGCTGCGCACGACCACCCCGCACCCGTGGCCGAGCGCCGCCACCGTGACCTCGAGGCCCACCGGCCGCGGACGCAGGAGCGGAAGGGCGACGGCCGCTCCCACTCCCACGCCGCTCCAGATCACCGCCGCCGCGGCCCACGTGCCCCACCGCACGAGCCGCTCCCGGGGCAGCGCGACGAGCAGCAGCACGAGCCAGAGATACGCTCCGACAGCCCACCATGCCGCCGGCCCCACGACCCAGGCATACGCTCCCGGCACCTCCGCGGCCCAGCCCACGAGGCATTCGACCCCAGCGAGCGTGCAGTCGCAGGCGGCGCCGCACAGTCCGGCCAGCCAGCCCGAGACCGGCGCGAAGAGCAAACAGAGAAATCCCCACGCCATGGCGAGCGGCACGAGCGGCGCGATGAGCGGATTGAGCACGAGGCCGATCGGACTCACGACGTGGAATCGGGCGGCCACGATCGGGGCCGTCACGACCCAGATCGCCGCGCCCGTCACCACGAGGCCGAGCACGTCCCTGCCCAGGCGTCGCAGCCGCCGCTCGGCCGGGCTGCGGCTCGATTCGATGAGCCGCTCGATCGGGTCGTCGTCCGGTCCGTGTCGAGGCACGAGCGCGCCGGCGCCGACGAGCACGGCCGTGGAGAGGAACGAGAGCTGCGTGCCCACGCGAAACACCTCCGGCGGATGCCAGACGAGGACGACGATGGCCGCCGCCGCGAGCGCGTTGAGCGCCGGCGAACGCCGACCGAGGCCGGCAGCCAGGCAGGAGAGCCACACGAGGAGCGTGGCCCGCACGACCGGCGTCTCCGCCCCCACGAGCAGCATGTAGAGACCCGTGCACGCCGCGACGGCGACGAGCGCCCGCGAGCGGCGCAGGCTGACGAGCCGCAGCAGCCGATAGAGGGCGACGGCGAGGATGCCGACGTGAAGCCCCGAGATGGAGAGGATGTGGATCGTGCCCGTGACGAGGAACTCCCGGGAGTCGTCGGCGGCCAAGGCCTCGCGGCTACCGAGGAGGAGGGCCGCGGCCAGCCCGGACCGGCTGCGGAGGTGGGCCTCGAGCGTCGCCGCGCCCGCGCGCCGCACCCGGTCGAGCCAGGTCGTCACCGACCACGCGGGCGGATCGCGCACGACCTCGATGCAATCCCGCGAGTGGCAGCGCACGATCGACAGACAGCGAGACGCCTGGGCGCGGGCGCGACCATCGACCTCGCCGGGGTTGAGGGGCGGGGCGGGGCGGAGGCCGCGGCCCACGAGCCGCACGCGGCAGCCACGCACGAGTTCGGGAGGCGTGCCCGTCACCACCACGGCCGTGCGGCCCGATGCGGGCTTCCAGGCAGCCCCCGCCCGCAACCGCTCCACATCGACGACGCACTCGCTGGCGGGCTCGGGGGCCGGCCCGGCATGCGTGGCCGACGGCGGGGAAAGGCGGCGCGGCGAATCGACCACCAGGCCCTCGATGGCCACGGGCATCGGCTGCTGCTCGAGCCCCCACGCCAGATCATCGGCAGGGAACAGCCGGCTGCGGGCCACCGCCCAACCGGCGGTCGCCAGGGCGACCGCCGCGAGAAGCAGCCACGCCGCCGCGGCATGACGGGCTCCGCGATGCGTGAGGCCCCATGCCGCGAACAGGATCGAGGCGGCCAGCCAGCAGGTGCTCACCGCCGCCCACGCGCGGCCGCCGACGAACTGCTCCGCCCCGATCGGCCCGACCACGCAGCCGAGACAGACCGCCGCCGCAACGGCCACGAGCGGCCGGCTGGGCAGCGGATCACGGCGGAGCATGCCTCGGACACGCCAGACAGCATCCCGGGCCGCGTCGCTGCAGCGTTCAGCCAGGCCCGCGACGCCTGCGCACGACGAGACCCCCGCATCGCTGCACCGATCGACGAGGAGGTGAATGGCGTGTCGCATGGGCCTACGCAGAGAAACGAGCGCCGCCCCATCGAGGGGCAAAAAAACGCAGGACAGGCTTCAGCCTGTCGATTTTTCACCGCCGAAGCCGTTCTACGCCCTGCGGGCCTGGGCGATCCGCGGCAAGCCCGCGAGATCCTTGAGCGTGGGGCCCGGCTCGAGGCCGGGCACGCCCGCGATCGCGGCCTCGGCCGCCGCGGCGATCGTCGGCCCGATTTCCACGACGAGCCACCCGCCCGCCGCCAACCGCTCGGCCGCCGCCGCCGCCAGCCGCGCGATCACCTCGACGCCCGTCGGCCCGGCCACGAGGGCCCCGGTCGGCTCATGGAGCCGCACGTCCCGTGGCAACGACTCAAATTCATCGGCGCGGACGTAGGGCGGATTGCTGACGATCACGTCGCAGGGCCCGGCCACCCGCGGGTCGGTGAGCAGGTCGCACTCGATGAAGTCGATCCGCTCCGCCACGGCATGCCGGGTGGCGTTCTCCCGGGCGACGGCGAGCGCCGCGGACGATATGTCGGTGGCGGCGATGCGGGCCGTCGGCAGGTGTTTCGCGAGCGTGATCGCAATCGCGCCCGACCCCGTGCCGACGTCCACGATCCGCGGCGTCGCCAGCGGCTTGCAGAGATCGAGCACGCGGACGACGAGCCCCTCCGTCTCGGGCCGGGGCACGAGCACGGCCGGCGTCACGCGGAACGGGAGCGAGAAAAACTCCCGACTGCCCACGAGGTAGGCCACCGGCTCCCCCTCGCCGCGCCGCTTCACGAGCTCGCGGAACCGCGCCCGCTCCGCCTCGGCGACGGGCGTGTCGAAGGCGGTGTAGAGCATGATCCGCTGGCAGCCGCGAACGTGGGCGAGCAGCACCTCGGCGTCGAGCCGGGGCGATTCGCTCCCCTTCGTGCCGAGCCAGTCGGCCGTCCAGTTCAGGAGCCGCCCGACCGTCCAGGTCTCGTCGGCCATGCGGCTCACCTCACCCCGCCGCGCCGGCCGCGGGCTTCGCGGAGCGTTCCATCTCGCTCCGACGCTGCTGGCGATTGAACTGCTCGATCGCCTCGATCACGAGCCCGAGCCGGCCCGCCATCACCTGGTCGAGCGTGAAACTCTCGTTGATGCGGTGATCGGTGACCCGGTTCTGCGGGAAGTTGTAGGTGCGGATCCGTTGGCTGCGGTCGCCCGACCCGACCTGCGTCTTGCGATCGGCCGACCGCTTCGCGTGCTCGATCTGCCGCTGATGCTCGTAGAGCCGCGTCTTGAGCACGCGCAGGGCCTTGGCCAGATTCTTGTGCTGGCTCTTCTCATCCTGGCACTGGACCACGATGCCGGTGGCCAGATGCGTGAGCCGCACCGCGGAGGCGGTCTTGTTGACGTGCTGCCCGCCCGGGCCGCTCGCGCAGAACAGGTCCTTGCGGTAGTCGTCCGGCGAGAGCGACACCTCCACGTCCTCCGGCTCGGGCAGCACCGCGACCGTGGCCGCCGACGTGTGGATCCGTCCTTTCGTCTCGGTGTCGGGCACCCGCTGCACGCGGTGACCGCCGCTCTCGAACTGCAGCCGGCGGTAGACGTTCTCGCCCGACACGCCGAGCACGAGCTCCTTGAACCCGCCCAGTTCCGTCGGGCTCGCGTCGAGCACCTCGATATCCCACCCGACCTCGGCGGCGTGGCGGCGATACATCTCGTAGAGGTCGCGCACGAAGAGGGCCGCCTCGTCACCGCCCGTGCCGGCCCGCAGTTCCATGATCAGGCGGGCCCGGTCGGCATCCTCGTCGTCGGAGCAGATGTCGAGCAGGTCGTCCCACTCGCGCTCGCGTTTGCCGGACAGGTCGGGCAATTCGGCCTGGGCCAACGCCTTGAGCTCGTGGTCGTCGCCGCGGCTCATCTCCTCCAGGTCGGCGATCTGCCGTTCCAGGTCGAGAAAGGCGCGATAGCGGCGGGCCAGTTTCGCGAGCGTGCCGTGCTCCCGGGCCACGGCCGCGAGCCGCTGGGGCTGGGCCAGCACCTCGGGATCCACCATGGCGCGCTCGAGTTCCTCAAACCGGGCGAGCCTGGCTTCGAGCTGGTCGCGCATGCTTCAAGGCCGGTCGGCCCGCCTCACGAGGCGGCTTCGGCCTTCTTGCCCTTCTTGAGGCTCGCGTAGCCGGCGCCCGCGAACTTCGACTTGAACTTCTCGATCCGGCCCGCGGTATCGACGAACTTGAGCTTGCCGGTGAAGAACGGGTGGCACACGTTGCAAATATCGACCTTCAACTCCGGCACCGTGCTCCGGGTGGAGAACGTGTTGCCGCAGCCGCAGCGCACGACCGTGTTGGTGTAGTTGGGGTGGATGCCGTCTTTCATGGGAATGTCCTTCCGTGCAGCGGGGCCGCGGTGTGTTCGGAGAACCGCCAAAGATACCTGCCGCGCTCGCCGCAGGCAACGCGGGCGTGTCAGGGGGCCGCGGCGGCCGGCGCCCGCTCGAGGCGGGCCGCCTCCAGCCGGCTCCCAAACCGCTGGGGCGACGGGTCGGCCCGCAGGAGCCTGATGGCGTCGGCCGTGTGGCCGAGGGCCACCTCGGCGGCGGCGAGATTCGTCCGGGCGGCGTCGGCCCAGCGGCTGTCCGGCGCGAGTTCGAGAATCATCCGCCCGAGGTAGTCGGTCGCGGTCTGATACTCCCCCTCCGCGAGCATCAGGACGCCGAGCCAGTAGGTGGCGTCCTCCTTCATCGCCCCGTAGAGCCTGCGGATCCCGTCGGCCTGCTCGGGCGGCGCGGCCTTCGCCGCGTCCGCGATCACCGTCGTAGCCGGGCGGGCGAGCATGTACGCCGCCTTCGCGCCGTCCGGCCCGTCGATCTCGCCGCGAAACTCCCGTAGCCGCGCCGCGTACAGCGGCCGCACGCTCCGCCGCGCCCCGCCGGAGGTCACCTGCTCGAGCGTGACCAGGAGCGGGGCGAGTTCCCGTGCGGCGGCCGCCGATACGGCCGCGGTTCCCGCCCGCCGCCGCCGCAGCGTCTCCCAGGGAAACGTCCAGATGCGGATGCGTTCCGCGGCCGGGGTGCCGGGGAGCGCGGCAAGGGCGGCGGCGCCGAGTTCGCTCGCCACGATCGCGAGGTCGATCTTCCCGCCACCCGACAACTCGCCGTCGAGCAGGTGCATCCGCCGCGCGAGCGCTGCCGGCGTCGCCGGCACGAGCACCGAGAGCTTCGCCGCGTCGGCCGCCTGGACCGGATACGGCCGATCGGGAAGCGACAGCGCGGCGAGGACCGTCGGATCGGTGGCCGCCTGACGGGCCGTCGCCACGCCGGCGCCGCCGGGGCCGGGCACCGGCAGCCCGTAGAGCGGCTCGAACAGATACGCCTCGCCTTCTGAAACGAGCGCGGGCAGCCAGGGCCGGAGGTCGCCCGCCGCTGCATCCCCCGTGGCGAGCATCACGCCCTCGAGGCCCGCGTGGCGGAGGAGTTCGAGGAAGATCCACGCGCGCTGCGCGGCGCTCGCCCGGCCGGCAAGCAGCACCTCCCCCGGCGAAAACCAGCGGCTGCCGGGATTCGCCTCGGAGGGAACGAGCGGCGGATCACTCACGATCGCCAGCGACCGCACGCACCAGGCGAAGAGGTTGCGCGCGACGGCAAGATCGTCGATCGCATCGCCGCGCGCCGTCGCGGCGATGTCGGCGAGCCAGCGTTGATCGCGGAGCGCGGGCACGTCCTCCGCGGCGTCGAACACGCTGCTGGCAAGGGTGTCCGGCAGGGCCACCGACCGCAACTCGGCCGGGAGCGTCTCGTAGAGCGGGTCGAGTTTCCAGCCGGCGGCCGCATCGCCGCCCGCAAGGGTGATGCCGTGAATCCACTGATTGAGGCGGTCGAACACCTGCGCGAATGCCGCGGGCTCGTCGTAGCCGTCGAGACGGCCGAGCACCTGCAACGCCCCGTCGAGCAACTGCCGCCGCACCTCCGGCGGCATCGGCCGTGTGGGGCGGCCGGCTGATGCGTCGTCGGCGCGAAACTTCGGCGGCCGTGCCGAACGGTCGCCGCAGCCTCCGGCGCCGACGACCGCGAGCATGGCGATCACAACCGCCGCCGCTCCGGTGCAAGATCGCTTCCCTGCGCGTCCTGTCATCGGCCGTGCCCCGACTCCGGGCCCGACGCCGACGGCGCCTCGAACGACTCCCGCACCGCATGCACCCGCAACACCCGCTCGAGAACGCCCTGCAATTGGTCGAGCGGCACCATGTTCGGCCCGTCGCTGGGGCTCGTGTCGGGGTCGGGATGGGTCTCGAAAAACACGCCATCGATGCCGACGGCGGCGGCCGCCCTGGCCAGCGGCTCGACGAGCCCGCGATCACCGCCGGTCGCGCTCCCGAGACTCGCAGGCTGCTGGACCGAGTGCGTCGCGTCGAAGATCACCGGCACCCCGAACGAGCGCATCGTGATCAGGCCGGAGAAATCGTTGACGAGCCGGCCGTAGCCGAAGAACGTGCCACGCTCGCAGAGGCAGATGTCCTGACAGCCGCCCGCGAGAAGTTTCGCCACCGGGTGCCGCATGTCGGTCGGGGAGAGAAACTGCCCCTTCTTGACGTTCACGGCCCGGCCCGTCGCCGCCGCCGCGAGCAAGAGGTCGGTCTGTCGGCAGAGGAACGCCGGAATCTGGATCAAGTCGCAGACCTGCCCCACCGCCGCAGCCTGCTCGGGCAAGTGAATATCCGTTGTCACGGGCAATCCGGTGGCCCGATGAATCTTGGCGAGCACCTCGAGGCCCTCGACCATGCCGACACCCCGAAATGCTCCGGCGCTCGTGCGGTTGGCCTTGTCGAACGAGGCCTTGAACACCGGTTGCACGGGCAGCCGTTCACCGATGGCGCGGATTGTTTCCGCAATCTGCAGGCAGATCGCCTCCGACTCGATCACGCACGGTCCCGCGATCACGAGCAGGGGTTGTCCGGGACCGCAGTGGTGGGGCCCGATCAGGGCGGGAAGGCGCGGATTCACCGGAAATCTCCTGACTCACCGAATAGACGCACCGAACCGAGCCAACGCGGCGAACAAACGCTCGTCGAGCGGCGTTGAATCATAGCGGCCATGAACCTTGGCGAACCTTGGCCGATCCAGTCCCGGCGCAAAATGCGGCGCGCGCCGCGAAGTCGGTCTGGCATTTTGCAACGCGCGACGGCCGCCGGCCACCGCGGCACTCGGAGAACCGAGACGAATTCCCGGGCTGCACGATGATTCGAAAAATTTCAACGCTTCGGCACGGCTCGTGCATCTCTCGTAGGGTCGTCGGGGACATGCCCCGACACCCACTCAGAACTCAAAGTGGGGCCTCCGACCATGTTCGGGGTGTGCGGTCGCCTTGCCCCTGACCCGCATGCCCCTGGCAGGACGCTCCTGCCGGGTCAGAGGCCCCACTTTTTTGTTTGCCGCCTGCCGTCTTTCGGGACCGTGGCGGGCCGTCCCTTGACGCTGGGGCGATTCGTGCGCTATTTTGCGGGTTTCCGGCCGCTTTTCCCGCGGTCGGATGCCGCCGCCAGCGTAGCTTCAATTGGCAGAGCACCGCATTCGTAATGCGGGGGTTGCGGGTTCGACTCCCGCCGCTGGCTTGCACCCTTTCCTCCCTCCGAGGCCAACCGCATGAGTTCCACCGCCACCCTCGACATCCGCGACCTCGTCACCGGGACCGGCCCGTTCGGACCGGCTGATATCAGGCACCTGCTCGAGGCCCTCGGGGCCGATCCGGCAGCGCACCGTGACCTGCGGATCGCCGTGCAGGAACTCGAAGCAGCCGGTGATCGCAGCCCGGCTGCCTCGGTCAAACTCGGCGTGTGCCAGCAGTTGTTGGGCCGGTCGCGCGAGGCGCTCGAGACGCTCAAGGCAGCCGACGGGGGTGCGCTCGCGCTCTTCTTCCAGGGCCGCGCCCACGCGGCCCTCGCCGCGACCGAGCCAGCTCATGCCGACAAGGCCCGCGAGGCGTTCGAGGCGGCCCAGCGGGCAGGCTACGACGCGACCGCCTGCGGCGTCGCCGCGGCGGACGCGTTGCGGGCCGTCGGCCGCGCCGCCGACGCGGAACGGATTCTCGAGAAACTTCCCCAGCGCGAGACGTCGGCCGACTATTGGGCCCTCCGGGGAGCGATGCTCGCCGATGCGGGCGCCGCGGTGGAGGAGACGATTGCGGCCCTGGAAAAGGCCATCGCCATCGACGCCGGCAACCCGACGGCCCTGTTCGCCATGGGCGTGCTGCACGATCGCTTCGGCAACGACGACGAGGCCAAGGCGTGCTACGAGCGGTCGCTGCAGCGGTATCCCGGCACCGTCGGCGCGCTCGTCAACCTCGGCCTCCTCTACGAGGACGACGACGACTACGACGCCGCGCAGAAGTGCTACCAGCGCGTGCTCGACGCATTCCCCGACCACCCTCGGGCCCGCCTGTTCTTCAAGGACTCGTCGGCCTCCGGCGACCTCAAGCTCGACGAGCAGGAATCGCGGACCCGCGACCGGATCGAGCAGGTGATGAGCCTGCCCGTCACCGACTTCGAGCTCTCTGTCCGCAGCCGCAACTGCCTGCAGAAGATGGGCATCCTGACGCTCGGCGATCTGGCCCGCACGACGGAGGCCGAACTGCTGGAGAGCAAGAACTTCGGCGAAACGAGCCTCGTCGAGATCAAGGACATGCTCGCCAGCAAGGGCCTGACGCTCGGCCAGATGGCCGCGCCGGCGCTCGCCGAGGAAGCCGCCGTCGAGGCCGCCGAGCCCTCGGCGGACGAGCAGGAGATCTATTCGCTGCCGATTTCGGAGCTCAACCTCTCCGTGCGGGCGCGGAAATGCACGACGAAGCTGGGTATCACCACGATCGGCGAGCTGGTCCGACGGACGGCCGAGGATCTGATGGAGTGCAAGAACTTCGGTGTGACGAGCCTCAACGAGGTGCGGGAAAAGCTGGTCGAGCGAGGGCTGAAACTCCGCGGCGACTGACCGCCGCCCGACCCTTCGCATCCCCGGAATACGGCTGCAAAAAGCGGGAGAAACGCGGCAGAACCACCCTTCTGGGTGGTGTCTGATTTGCGTTTTTTTCCGCTCGGGGATACCGTTGATCCGAGGCGAACGGGCCTCGTGTCGTGATCGGGTCCGGTCAGGACGTTGCCCGCCAGCCACCAGCCCAAGGATGCACCCGTGACCGCGGCGAACCTCAAGGAAAAGCCGGTGCGCGACCTGGCCCGGATGGCCAAGCAACACGGCGTCACCGGCTGGCATTCGATGCGCAAGGATCAGCTCATCCGCGCGCTCGTGCGCAAGGCCAAATCCCGCCACACCTCCCGGCCGGACGTTGCACGGTCGTCCGACAAGTCCCCCGATCGTGAGGCGGCAGCCAAAGCCCTGCGCGACGCCGCCGTCACCCGCCGCATCGAAGAGGCCCGGGCCAGGCTGCACCGCGTCAAGAGCCTGGCGACGCCCCCCGAAGGCGGCAAGCCGCGGCAGGCGGTCCGCGACCGCATGGTCGTGATGGTCCGCGGGCCGCACTGGCTGCATGCCTTCTGGGAGGTTGCGCCCCGCAGCATCTCCCGCGCGGAGGCGGCCCTGGGCCAGGACTGGCACACCGCCCGCCCGGTGCTGCGGCTCCTGCAACTTGAAAACGGCCTGCAGGGTTCCCCTTCGGAACGCGTCGTCCGCACGATCGACGTGCACGGGGGCGTCAAGAACTGGTTCATCGACGTGCGCGATCCGATGCGTTGCCGCGTCGAGATCGGCTACCTGACGGCCGGCGGCAGGTTCCACGCGCTCGCCCGCAGCAACACCGTCTCCACCCCGGCGGGGATGCCGGTCGATACGCTCGACGCCCACTGGGCCGACATCGCGGCGGATTGCGAGAAGATCTACGCGATGAGCGGCGGGTTCTCCCCCGAGAACAACAGCACCGAGCTCCAGGAGCTGTTCGAGGAGCGGCTGCGTCGGCCGATGGGGCCGCCGACGGCCCGCTCGACGAGCACCGATGGCGACGACGAGGACCGCGTCAGCGATTTCCAGCTCGAAGTGGATGCCGAGATGATCGTGTACGGCGCCACGCAGCCGGGGTCGTACGTCACGCTGCAGGGCGAGCCGGTCAAGGTGCAGCCCGACGGCACGTTCCGCGTGCGGGTCGATCTCCCGAACAAGCGGCAGGTCCTGCCGATCATCGCGAGCACGGCGGACGGGGTGGAGCGTCAGACCGTCGTCCTCGCCGTCGAACGGAACACCAAGTCGATGGAGCCACTCGGCCGCGATGCCGGTGACCTCTGAGCCGATTCATCGGGCGCCGGGCACCGGTCGCCCCATCCAGGAAGGAGCGTGCGGCGATACGTTTTCTGCCATGTTCGTGCTGCGTCGAACCATGCCGGTGAGCTCTTAACGAGGCTCGTTGGGGGCCGAATCAATGGTTCCGGTCGCGTGCCCCGCCGAAGGCGTCGGTCTTGCACCGTCGTCGCTCGGATCGCATGCCCCGGACCCAAGGCATCCCGCTCTTGTATTGAACGAGCTCTCCGCATTCCCCGGCGCCACGGCATCGCGGTGGAAAACGTATCGCCCCCCGCTCCCTCGCTCGCGCGTCGGGCTCCCGTCCCACCACCAAAGCCCGCAGCGCAAGCAAGGGCCCCCGCTAGCGCTTGCGGGATTCCTTCGCGGCCCACGCCGCGAAGAGAGGCCGGGGCGGGCTCTTGAACACCTCGGCGAACGCCGCGTCGAATGGCGAGCCGGCGTCGAGCCGGGCCACGAGGGCCGCGAGTTTTGCCGGCGCCGGCGCGAGCGTTGCGACGAAGCGGCCGCCGACGGCCGCCTGCGCGACGGGCCCCGCGTGTCCGTCGAAGAAGTCCTCCGGCGATCCCAGCCGCGCCACCGCCTCGACCGACTCCTGCCGCCATCCTTTCACGATCCCGGCCTTGGGAAGGACCTTCCCCGCGACCACGCGACCGGCGCCACGGGCAAACCACGCCGGCGCCCCGCGGCCGAGCAACGCGGCTGCCACCATCTGCTCCGCCGCGAGCGCTGCGAGGTCGTCGTCGGCCCCGTCCGCAGTCGCCGCTGGAACGATCACCGCTCCGTACGCCACGTCGCCGGCGATGCCGGCGTCGCCCACCATGCCCTTCGGCCGTTCCTCGCGCGTGATCGCCTCGCGGAAATTCGAGAAGTCGTAGGCCTTCGCGAACAGATAACAGGCAACGCCTCCCTTGAGCAGCGGCCCTTCGCCGTCGATCAGGAGTTCCCGCGCGCCGCCGGCCGCCTTCTCGATCGAGCCGGCGACCTCGTCGAGCCGGGATGGCGGCAGGTTGCCGAGCACGACGACGTCGGCCAGCCGGGCCGTCGCGGGCGTTTCGTCGGGGATGGCGCGCCGCCAGAGATGTTCCGCGGCGGCGAAGCGGGCCGCCTTCAACTCGTCGTGTGACAGGCTGCGAGCCCGACCAGCCGCAGCCAGGTCGGTGAGCGAGGCGTCGGGCCCCAGCATGTCGAGCCGCGCTCCTTGGTCGATCCATTGCTCCACGAGGGCGATCACGTCGGCCGCCAGCGGCGGCTTGCCGATCGGCATCCGCTGTCCCTCGATGCCGCTCGCGCCTTTGATCTTGCGGACGAGGAGGCTCTCGGCACCGCGGCCGGCCACGAACGGCGATCCGCTCTCGCCACCCCGCGCGAGCCGCGCGAATGACGTCATCGAGAGCCGGGCCTCGGGCTGGGTGTCGTCGTGGCAGCCCACGCAGTTCTTCTGCAGGACGGGCGCGACTTGGAACGCAAACGAGACGTCGCCGGGCTTCAGGACGACCGGCGCGGCGGGGGCGGAGCCTTTCGTGCCCCCGCCCGGCATCGAGGCAGTGGTGGCGACCGATGATTTCGCGGCCTGCCCCAGCGGGGCCGTGGGATCCGTGCCGTCGAACGACGCCCCGGCATTGATCCAGGCCACGAGCAGGGCCAGATCCTGCGGCGGCACACGTCCGCCACCGCGTGGCATGTCGCCGGTCACGATCACCTCGACGAGCCGGCTCGAGTCACCGACGCCCCGCTGCACGAGGCCCGTCTTCATGAGCGCCTCGTAGGAAGGCATGTGGAAATCACCTCGGCGGCCGCTGACGTGGCAGCCCCCGCAATGCGTGACGAGGATCGGCGCCACCTGCTTCGTGAAACTGATGGCCGGCGCGGATTTGGCAGGCGCGGTCTTGGCCGGCGCGGCGCTCGCAACCGACTGGACCTGGGGGATCACGATCCCCGAGACGTCGATGCCTTCGAGCTCGAGGTCGTCCTTCAACTGCCCGCACCGATCGACCAACGGCCGCACGCCCGATGGGGCCCGGGGAAGTTTGGCGAGCGCGGCCAGATCGGTCGCCGCGGCCTCCACGAGCGGCCGAGCCTTCGCCGGGCGGCCGTCGTCGAGGAGCGACCTGGCGTCGTCGAGCTTCTTCCGGACCTCCGCCGGCGTGGGCGCATCGGCCGCGCCGACCAGGGCCGCGAACGTCCCCACGATCACGACCGCGACGACCACACGGATCATCATTCGGGCCACCGCGGATCGAAGGAGGACGATCATGAGGGGCGCGTGACGTCCGTGTCCGCAGGGGGAGTTCGGTCGTCGAGCAGTGCGGCTCCGCTCGCCACCGCCGTCGTGATCACCGCCACCAGCCAGCCCGCGCCGACGACGAGCGCGAGACGGCCGCACACGACACCGCCGGCCACGTCGCCCACCGCCCTCAACAGCACCCCGAGCCCGATGACCACGGCGAGCACGATCGGCAACAGCAGGGAGCAGGCGACGCCTGCCAGCAGCATCCGCCGGATGATTCCGCGCATGGCCACCAAACTATTCCAGAGAGAAGGAGGGCCTTTGAATTGTCGATCCGCCTCCCGGGCCCGTCAAGAAATGGCCGCAGTGATGTGGCCGCGGGAGCCCACGGCCTTTTACACTCGGGCGTCATGCCCGCCGCCCACCGCCCGCTCGCCATCCTTCTCGTGGGGGCCGCCCTCGCGACGCCCCCCCTGCGCCCGCTGTCGGCCGACACGGTCGAAATGACCGATGGCCGCGTGCTCGAGGGCCGGTTCGCGATCCTGACGGGCGTCGCCGTCGATCCCGCCGTCGCCGAGTTTCGGGGCGAGGCCGGAGGACCGATCCTGATGTGCGACGACGATCTCACGCGCACGATGGTTGCGAAGCGCCGCGTGGCGAGGGTGCAGCCGGGGGCCGTCGGCCTCGGCCTCGAGAAGATCACGATACCGCAGCGGGTTCCCGAGGCCGGCCGCCGCGTTGCCGCGGTGGGCGGCATCGTCTCGGCGACGCCGTTCGACGAGTTCGGCCGCCGCATCGTCTCCCTGGCCGCGGCGTCGGGCCGCATCGAGGTCGTGCAGGGCATCACCCGGATCACGCCCCGCTGGACGAGCCTCGAGGCGATCCTCACCGAGCAGCCCCTGCTGCTCGACCAGCGCGTCGCCACCTCGTCGATCCCGCGCGACGTGCTGCGGCGGGTGATCGACCAGCAGATCGACCGCACGAACGCCGACGAGCGGCTGCGGATCGTGCGGCTGCTCCTCCAGGCGGAGCGGTACGAGGAGGCGCGGGCCGAGCTCGATGAAGTCTTGGCCGATTTTCCCGGTCTCGCCAACCTCGCGGACGAGCGCCGACGGCTCGCCGAACTCGCCGCCACCAGGCTGCTCGACGAGGTCCTGCTGCGCGGGCGGGCCGGACAGGACCGGCTGGCGATGCGGCTGCTGGAGGGCTTTCCCGCCGACGATGCCGGCGGCGAGGTGCTCGAGCGGGTCCGCGAGGCCCGCGACTCGTATCGCGACCGGCAGGCGCTCGCGCGACGCCTCGTGGACGCGCTGCGAGACAAGACGGCCGGACTTGGCGACGAGGCCGACGCGGCCGCCGCCGGCCGCGCGCTCGACGAGATCGCGGCGGAACTTTCTTTTGCGACGCTCGAGCGGCTCTCGACGTTCGAGCGGCTCGGGACCGATGCGGAGATGCCGGCCCAGCGGGCCGTGGCGCTCGGCATCTCGAGCTGGCTCGCCGGCGCGGCGGCCGCGACCGACAACCTCAAGCTCGCGCTCTCGATGCTGCGGGTGCGCGACCTGCTCCGCGCCTACCTCGCGGCCGACAAGCCGACGGAGCGGACAGGCATCCGCGAACGACTCGGCGGCGAGGAGGCGTTTGCGGCGGCCACGCTGGCGGCGCTCGCCCGCCAGATGCGCCCGCCGCGCGCCCCCCCGGCCGCCACGGCTCCCGGGCTCCACACACTCACCGTGCCCGGTCTCGAAGGGGAACCGCCCCGGGAATGCCTCGTGCAACTCCCGCCGGAGTACGATCCGCTGCGTCGCTATCCCGCGGTCGTCTCGCTGCACGCCGCGTGGACGACACCGCTCAACCAGGTCGAGTGGTGGGCGGGGTCGGCCGCCGCCGACGGCGTCCGGCAGGGGCAGGCGACCCGCCACGGCACGATCGTGATCGCCCCCGCGTGGGCCCGGCCGGGCCAGACCGCCTACGAGTATTCGGCCCGCGAGCATGCCGCCGTGCTCGACGCCCTCCGCGCGGCCCTCGAATGCTTCGCGATCGACACCGACCGCGTCTTCCTCTCCGGTCACTCGACCGGCGGCGATGCGGCCTGGGACATCGCGCTGGCGCACCCCGATATCTGGGCGGGACTCGTGGCGATCGCCCCGGCCGCCGGGAAGTATGTCAACCACTACTGGCCCAACGCCCGCACGCTGCCGATCTATGCCGTGGGGGGCGAACTCGACGGCACGAATCTTGCCCGCAACGGGATGGATCTCGATCGCTGCTTCGCGAAGGGGTTCGACACGACCTACGTCGAGTACCGGGGCCGTGGCCACGAGCACTTCTCCGACGAGATCCTGCGGATCTTCGCGTGGATGCAGTCGCGGCGTCGCGATTTTTTCCCGCGTGCGATCGACGTCGTCACGATGCGACCGTGGGACAACTTCTTTTGGTGGATCGAGATGGCGGGGGCCCCCGCCCGCACCGTGGTGTTGCCCACGCACTGGCCGCCGCCCAAGGACATCCGGCCGTTCTCGATCGAGGGGAAGGCGACGGCCGCCAACGCCCTGGCCGTGCGCTGCGGCGCCGACCGGGTCCGGATCTGGCTCTCGCCCGAACTCGTGGATTTCGCGGCCCCCGTCACGGTCACGCTCGACGGCCGGAAGCTCGCGGCCGACACCCCGACGCCCGACGTGGACGTGATGCTCGAGGATCTGCGGACGAGGCGCGACCGCCAGCACCCGTTTTGGGGGGTGATCGAGTCGTCCCGCAGCGGCCGCTAGGGTAAGCCGCCCCGCGCCCGGCGCCAGAGTCGATCGGCCCCGGCCGGCATCCTGGCCGATATACTGACGGAGAGAGCATCCACTGTTTGCTCCGGGGGTCGCGCTGCCGTGCCGCTCGCCCGCTTTTCGATTGTGCTCGCATGGACTGCATGCCTCGGCAGCGCAGCGGTGGCAACGCCTTCCCAGGCGGCGGCGCGGGGGAGCGAGCCGCCATCGGCCGTCCAGTCATTCCTGAGGACGCGGTGCGTCGAGTGCCACGAGGGCGCCGCTGCCGACGGCGGGCTCGACATCACGGCCCTGACGTTCGACCCCGAGGACACGTCGGGCGACGCCCGCTGGACCAGAATCATCGAACGGGTCGAAGCCGGCGAAATGCCCCCCGCCGAGGCCCCGAAGCTGGGCGACGCGGCCCGTCGCTCGTTCGTCAAGGCGGCCGGCGCGTGGCTCCGGCAGGCGATCCACGACCGCGATGAAACCCTCGGCCGGGTGCGGGCCCGCCGACTCTCGCCGCGGGAGGTCGAGCGATCACTCCACGCGCTGCTCGGGATCGACATCCCGCTCGCCGAACTCGTGCCGGTGGAAGGCCGTCCCGGCGGCTTCACGACCGTGGCCGACCGGCAGACGATGTCGCACCACCACCTCGAACGGCATCTGG
>JBBAVM010000018.1:1984-17743 GCA_040397685.1 Pirellulales bacterium | reverse complement strand
CACCCGACACCGGGGGAGTATGGACGACGGTGCATACCGGTCTCTGCGTGTCGAGTGCTCCTCTGCTCGAGTATGTGACCTCGTTCGAGGCGATGGGCGATGCCCGCGAGATCGAGTTCGAGGCCTGGTTGCCCAAACGTCACATGCTCGAGATCCGGCCCGGCGACGTCACGCTGAAGCAGGCCCGGTTCGACGGAGGCCAGGTAGGAGCCGGCGAAGGTACGCCGCAAAACGTGCCGGGCATCGCGATGGAGCGGCTCACGATGGAGCGATTTCACCGTGGCTCGGACGACGACGGCGTGCGCCGGCTGCTGTTCGGCGACGTGCGGCTCGAACAGAAGGACGGCAAAGGGTTTCGCATCCGGCCGCAGGCGCCCGCAGCTGACCTCGAGCGGATCGTGCGGGATTTCGGCCGCCGCGCGTTCCGGAGGCCCGTCGAGGCGGCCGACCTCGACGCGATCGTATCGCTCGCCCGGAGCGTGCTCGAGGCCGGCGGTTCGTTCGACGCCGCCGTGCGGGCCGGCTACCGGGCGATCCTCTGCTCGCCGCGGTTCCTCTACCTCTCGGAAAATCCCGGTCGGCTCGACGACCATGCGGTCGCCTCCCGGCTCTCCTACTTCCTCACCGGCGGCCCACCCGATGCCGACCTCGAAGCCCTGGCCGACGCGGGCAAACTGCACGACCCGGCAACGCTCA
Source organism: Pirellulales bacterium (assembly GCA_040397685.1). Lineage (GTDB taxonomy): Bacteria > Planctomycetota > Planctomycetia > Pirellulales > UBA1268 > RGVT01. The sequence goes on along the minus strand of JBBAVM010000018.1, from coordinate 17,047 downwards.
CGGCCCAGGCCGACCGGCTGCTCGGAATCGGTGCCGGCGATGCGGGGCGCAGCCGGACGCGGCGATTCGTCGAGGACTTCGCCGCCGAGTGGCTCGACCTCGACCAGATCGACTTCACCGAGCCCGACCGCAAGTTGTTTCGGGACTTCGATCCGGTCGTCCAACACTCGATGCTGGCGGAGACGCACGCCTTTCTCGAGGACATGCTGCGCGAGAATCGCTCCGTGTCGTGGCTTGCGGCTGCGGACTCCACCTATCTCAACAGCCGGCTGGCCCGGTTCTACGGGGTCAAGGATATCGCCGGCGACGAACTCCGGCGCGTGAAGCTGCCGGCCGACGCGCATCGGGGCGGCGTGCTCACGCAGGGGGCGATCCTCAAGGTGACGGCGAACGGCAACAACACCTCACCCGTCGTCCGCGGGGCGTGGATCTCCGAGCGCCTGCTCGGCCTGCCCGTGCATCCACCACCGTCGGGCGTGCCCGCCATCGAGCCCGACATCCGCGGGGCCAAGACGATTCGCGAGCAGCTCGCCCAGCATCGGGCCGACGCGTCGTGCGCATCCTGCCACAAGCTCTTCGATCCGATCGGCTTCGCGCTCGAGAACTTCGACCCTTCCGGCAAGTGGCGCACGCAATATCTCGCCGTCGTCGATGGCAAGCAGGTGAAGGGACAGAAGATCGACTCAGGTGACATGCTCGCCAACGGCCGGAAGTTCGCCAACATCGACGAGTTCAGGGCACTCGCCGCCGGGGAGGGAGACCTTCTGGCGCGGGCCGTGGCCGGCCAACTGCTCGTCTACGGCACGGGCGCGAGGCTGTCGTACGCCGATCGCAAGGCGGTGGGCGAGATCGCCGCCGCCGCCCGTAACGGCCGCGGACTGCGGTCGATCGTCCACGCCGTGGTCACGCATCCCACGTTTCTCTCCAAGTAGCCCTCTCGAAGTCGTTCCCGTTCGCCGAGGAGTTCCATCCCATGACCTCGATTCCCACCGGCATCCGCTTCGATTTCCAGCGGGCCCTGCCGCGGCGCACGCTGCTCAAGGGCTCGGGCGTGGCCCTGGCCGTGCCGTGGCTCTCGGCGATGCACGCCGCATTCGGCGACACCGCGGCGCCGGCTCCTCCGCGCAGATTCGTGGCGATGACGCTGGGGCTCGGGCTCGTGTCCGAGAACCTCAACCCCGCGACCGCCGGCAGCGACTACAAGCCGTCGCGTTACCTCGAGGCCTTGCAGGATCTGCGCGACCGGTTCACGGTCGTCTCGGGGGCCTCGCACCCGAACGTGTCGGGCGGCCATCGGGCCGAGGCCAGCCTGCTCACGGCGGCGCCGATGACGGCGTCGGCCCAATCCCGAAACACGGTCTCGCTCGATCAACTCCTGGCCAAGCACCTCGGCGGACAGACGCGGTTCCCCTCCCTCGTACTCGGCCTGGCGGGCAGCAACAGCCCTTCCTACACGGAGCAGGGTTCGATGATCCCGGCCGAGGATTCGCCCGCCCGACTCTTCACGCGGCTGTTCGTCGCCGACTCCGAAGCCGACCGGAAGCGGCAGGCGGAGCGGGCGCGGCAGGGGCAGAGCATCATGGATCTCGTCGCCGACGACACGCGGGCCCTCGAACAGGAACTCGGGGCAGGGGATCGCAACCGGCTCGATGCCTACCTCACGAGCGTCCGCGATCTCGAAAAGCGACTGGTCGAAAGCGAGGCCTGGGTCAACCGCCCGAAGCCGAAGATCGACATCATGAAACCGGTGGATATCGGCAACCCCAACGACTTCGTTGGCCGGCAACGGCTGATGAGCGACATGGTCCGCCTGGCCCTGGCCACCGATTCGTCCCGATTCATCACGTTCCACCTCGGCGGCAGCGGCGGCGTGGTGCCGATCGAGGGCGTGGACGAGGGCTATCATTCGCTGTCCCACCACGGCCGCGACGAGGAGAAACTGGCCCAACTCGCCCTCGTGGAGACGGAGATCGTGAAGGCGTGGGGGGATTTCCTCCGGGGATTGGCGGCGGCCGACGAAGGCGAGGGCTCGGTGCTCGATCGGACGTCCGTGCTCCTCACGAGCAACCTCGGCAACGCGTCGAGCCACGACAATCGCAACATGCCGGTGCTCCTCGCCGGCGGCGGCTTCAAGCACGGCGGCCATCTCGCCTTCGACCAGCAGAAGAACCACCCGCTGCCGAACCTGTTCGTCTCCGTGCTGCGGCAGACCGGCCTCGCAGCCGACGCGTTCGCCACGTCCACCGGCACGATGCCCGGGGTGGAGCCGACAACGTAGGACAGGCTTCAGCCTGTCACGCCCCACGTCAGCCAACGTCACATCATCCTGCGCCGGCATGCCCCCAAGACTGCGCCCGCCAGCCCCATGGCCGCGAGCAACATCCCCTGCGGCTCCGGCACCGTTGCGATGTTCGAGAACGTCATCCCGCCGAGTTCGACCACGCCGGTGGACAGGCTTGCGGCCAGTTGGTTCGTGAACCCGGACAGGGCCATCGACCTGTACGCTCCCTTGCCGTACAGACCGCTGGCGAGCACGTCCTGCAGGTCGGCGAGGTTCACCACGCCGTCGAGATTGAAATCGCCTTCGCCCCACACGGCCGTGCTCGAAGTGCCGTACTTGCCCGAAGCGAGGATATTCTGCAGGTCGGCCAGGTCCACGAAGCCATCGAGGTTCGTGTCGCCCTCCGCCGCGAAGCCGAACGTCAGCGAGCCGTCGCCGTTGTCGAGCCAGCCCACGCTGCGATAGGCCATCGCCGCGGCAGCGCTCGAGGTGATCCCGCTCGCTCCGTTCCAAGTGCCGTCGCCAGACCCGCTCACGATCCGGGCCTGCAATTCAGCCGGAGAAAGCCCCGCCACGACGGTCACGCTCCCGCCGCCCACATCCAGGAGGCCGGCGGTCACGAGACCCGCGGCGGCCGTGCCCGAGAGCGTAAACGAGCCATCGCCGCTGAACTGGACGCCCGCGGCCGTGACGCCCGGGCCGACCGTGACGGTGCCGCCCGAACCGCTGAACACGGCCTTGGCGTTCGCGGCCCAGGGGCCGAGATCCCTCCCGTTGTGCCAGTTTGCGCCGCCGGTCGTCCAGGTGCCGCTCCCGCCGGGGGTCGCGCCATTGCCGTACCACGTGAGCGTGGTCACCGGCGTGAACACGAGGTCGAGCCCCGTGCTGCCGGAGAGGGCCAGGCTGAAGGTGCCCCGCGACGTCTCGTTCGCAAAGCCGCCGGTGCCGTTGGCCGAGCCCGTCGCGATCTGGAACTTGTCGGCCGAGAACCCGCTGATCCCGCCCGTGGCATTCGCGATCCGCCAGGTCGCCGACTTCGTCGCGTCGAAGTTTGCGGCGCTGCCGCTGACGTCGGGCGAGATGCCGGACAGCGTCCAGAGGTTGATCCGAAAGGGATCGGCCGCCGTACTCGCGATCGAGAGCGTGCCCGCCACGCTCACCAGATCCCAGCCACCGCTCGTGCCGGCCGTTCCACCCGCGTTGAGCACCTGCCAGTTGTAGTTGCCGCCACTGGTCCAGGTGAGGCCCTGGGTGAACGTGAGTGTGCCGGGGCTCGCGCCCGGTGCGAGTGTGGCTCCCGATTGGATCGTCGTGTTGCCACCGACCGTGCCCGTCCCGCCAAGCGTCGCCCCACTGCCGACCGTCACGGCCCCCGTCGCCGCCGACTGGTTGCCGAACACCGCCAGCGTGCCGGCCGAAATCTGCGTCGGTCCCGTGTAGGTGTTTGCACCCGCGAGCCGCAGCGTGCCCCCGCCGGCCTTCGTCAAGCCCGCCGTGCCCGTGATCGCCATGCCGATGCCCGCGTTGAAGCCGGCGGTATCGATCGTGCCGCCGCCCGCCGCGAGGTTCACCCGGAGCAGATTGGCCGGCGCGGAGGCGACCGGCTTCGTCAGTTCCGCGACGTCCTGCGACATCCGCAGCACGCCGCCGCCCTGCAGGTTGATCACGGGGTAGCCCCCCGCGGTCGTCGAGGAAACGGTCTGCTCGAAGCCGGAGTTCGTGACGAACGTACCGCCCGAGATCGTGACGACACCTCTTCCGGAGTTGTTGGACATCGGGTTGACCTTGATCGTGGATCCACCCGCGTATGTGAAAGCGGCCCCCGCGTTGACGCTGAGAGTCGCGTATGCGCCGCCCTGGCCGGCCACCTGCATCGTGCCCGTCTGGAGCCACGTGCCCCCGGAGGCGACCGTGACGGTGCCATTGCGGCCGATGTTCAGTGCTCCGGCGTTCGTCGCCGAGCCTTGGACGAGCACGCTGGCGGCATTCGATCCCGAGGCCGTCATGTTCCCCACCTGCACAACCGCAGAGGATGCCGTCACGATGGTCGAGCCGGCCGCGAACGTGACCGACTTGTCCAGCAGATTGGCCGGGGTGTTCGGCAGCGACCAGCCACCGGTCGCCGCCGACTGGTCGCCCTGCACGATCATCGAGCCCGACGTGACGGTCGTGCCGCCCTTGTAGGAGTTGGGCCCGCTGAGCGTGACCACGCCCGCCGCGACCGTGGACGACTGGACGAGCGAGCCGGTGCCGGAGATCGCACCCGAAAGCGACAGCGCCCCCGACTTCGTGAACACGAGGATGCCCTGGTTCGCGATGTCGCCGCCGATCGCGCCGGCGCCGTCGAGCTGGAGCGTGCCACCCCCGATCGACGTCCTGCCCGTATACGTACTGCTTCCCGACAGCTGCAGCGTCCCCCCGCCGAGCTTCGTGAGCCCGCCCGAACCGCTGCCCGAGGTGACGAGCGGCTTGGTGATCACGACGGTGTTGGTGCCGGTGTCGATGACCGCACCGCCGGGACCCACGCGTGCCGTGGTCACATTCATGAAACTCGTGCTTGATGCGAGGGCCCGGAGCGTGCCGCCGTTGAAGTTGATCGTCCCGCTCCCGCTGCCCAGCGTGAAGGGACGTTCCGTCTCGAACACGCCTCCGCTCAGGTTCACCGTGCCCTGCGCGCCGGTCGTCGTACCCGTGATGTTCACTCCCATCCTTAGCGATCCCGCGCCGGTGATCGACAGCGTGCCACCCGTCACCGTGACCGTGCCCGCTACGTTGCTCGCGGCAAACTCGCTGTCACCGCCGATGATCACGTCACCCGTGCCCGACAGGGCCAGCGATCCCCCGGAGACGTTGACCATGCCCGGGCCCTTGTTGCCGATGAGAAGCCGGTCCACGGCCAGCGACACCGTCGTCGCCCCGCCTTTGACATCGAGCGTGGAGGTGCCGCTCGAGTCGCCGATCGCGGCGATGCCCGCCGACGAAAAGGCGTTCGTGCCCGAGACGATCTCGAGGGCGGCGCTCGCCCCGCCGCCCGGTGTCACCTGGAGCTTTCCGTTCGCGAAGAACCCACCTGCTGCTCCGGGATCGATCACCAGCCGCCCCCCCTTCACGGCGAGCGGCCCATCGATCGCCGAGCCGGCGCCGGCGAGCGTCAGCGTGCCGGCGCCGCTTTTCGTCAGCCCCCCCGTGGCTGCGATGGTCGTCGCGAGCGTCGCCGTCCCGGTGCCGACCGTGATCGTGTTCGCGGTCTGATCGCCCGTGAGCGAGAGCGTGCCCCCGGTGAGTGTGTAGCCATCTGCGACAAAAGCCAGGCCTCCACCGACCGCCTGCGAGCCGCTCACCGTCACGGTGCCGGCGGAACCGCCAAACACGAGTTGGGCCGTCGTGACGGGGAGCATGCGGCCGGAGCCATTGACCCAGCGCATTCCGGTGGAACTCCACGTGCCGCTGCCGCCGACCGCCGTGCCCGACGCTGCCGCCGACCACGACACCTGCGCGGGGGCGGCGTAGAGGCTACTGAGCCGTGCCTGGACCTCCGCTCCCGACAATACCCGCCCGAACATCGACACCTCGTCGATCGATCCGGACCACGCCTCCTGGGCGGTGCCTGAGACGAAATAGCCGCCGATCGCCATCTGGGCTGCGGTGAGTGGCTTGCCGCTGGCGACCTGGTTCGCCACCGCCTGCGTGACGGAGGTCTGCCCGGCCGTGAGGTCGGCCACGTAACTGTTCATGGTGGTCAGCGAGCCCGACACCGTGTAGGTGTTGGCGACGTAATACCAATGACCGGGCGTGAACGTCGTGAGTGTGCGGCCGACGTTGTCGGTCTGGCTGATGCTGTCGCCGACGATCGTAGACATCGTGTCGGAAGCAGCCCCCTCCTGGTTGACGACGAAATAGCCGCGGTTATTGGTGGCTGCGCCGCCCGCCATCACCGCGTAGCCGATCGATCCGCCCGTCTCCATGAGGTCGGGTCGGACGAGCGCCTCCACGGTGAACGAAGTCGGGATCGACACGCTGCCGGTGGTCGCGAGCAGAGCGCCCCCCGCGCCGGTCGAGAGCCGGTCGATCCGCTGCGGCGACATCGCCGTGGTCGTTTCATCGATCCCCATCCCGTAGCCGATCCTGGCCGTGCTTCCCTCGCTGCCGTAGGCCACCGCCTGAAGCGTCGCGTTGGCACCGGTGCCCGTGTTCTGGAGCCGCTCGGCGCCCGTTGCGCCCTCGAAGCTCCAGCGGTAGGCGAGCGGGGCACTGGCGGGCGCCGTATCGCGAAGCTGGAAGGCGTAGGTCCGCGTCGTGGGCTGGTCGAGCATGCGGCTCACCGTCGCGCCTCCCTGATCGCTTCCCGAGAGACGAATGGTCACCCGCGTGAACTCGGCAGGCCCCTCGGGCCGCGTCCGCGCGACGTCGGCGTGGATCGTGGTCGCCAGGCCGTTCGGATTCGACACCGAGAAGGTGGAGGCCGACGCCGACTCGTCGAGCATCACGAGCGATGGCTCACGGACGGTGAGGGTCGCTCCGCTCCCGGTGGAGAGCGTGCCCGACGCATAGAACGCGGCCTGCGTCAGCGCGAGCCCGTCGTGCCGGGCCGCCTGGAGGTTCCGCGTGTTGGCGAGAATGCGCACGGCGGGGGTGGCGGCGTAGGCGGCCACGCTCGAGCCGCTCGCGCCGGGCAGGATCGTGTAAGAGTAACTGCCGCCCGATGGGGCCGTGCCGTGATTCACCTGGAGACTGAACACGCTCCCCGTGACGAGCGTGCTCGAAGTATTCGAGGTGGCAAGGTCGGTCCACACGCCACTCTGCACCGCGGCCTGCACGGTCACGCTCTGCGGTGTCGGGAACACGTAGCCGACGCCGTCGTGCAGCACCCAGGAGACATCGCTCCGCGACTGCGTGCCGGTCGTGAACGTGGCCGTCGAACCCGACGTCGTGCCCCACGTGACCGAGCCTTTCTGGAACGTCTGGTTGAGCGTGGTGATCACCGCTGAGGTCGCGGCGGTCGCATCGATCCCCGCTCCCAGCGCCACCTCCACATCGTCGAAGAAGAACCATGCCTTGTGGGCTTTCACGTTGAGCTTCGAATAGTCGAGCACCGTGGCCCCGTTGCGGCCGTCCGACACGCCTCCGGCGAACCCGGCCGAACCCGGCATTCCCCAATCGGTCGTGGGCTTGAGCGAATAGGTGCCCTGCTCAGTCGTGGTGCCGGGAAGCCGGCGCCAGTCCCAGATCGGCTGGATGCTCGTGTATTCGTCGCCCCGCTGCTGGATCAGGTTCACGCCGTCGGCGAGGTGGAGGTTTTTGAGCCCCTCGGCATTGCCGCTCTCGGGCTCGAGCGTCCGCGTCGAGGAGACCTTTACCGTCGCCGAGAAGCCCGGCCGATGGTGCGCCGTGTAGTCGGAGTTCCAGAAGTGCTTGTGTCCGACAAGAGCCAGGGCAGGGGAGGCCGTGCCCGACGCCTGCGCGGCGCTCAACCGGTTGCGCATGGCCGTCAACTCGGCCGACCGGTAGGTCGTGAGCGTCATCGTCTGGTCGATGACGGAGGCCATTCCGTTGCCGAGATTCCTGCTGCTCGAGCGAGAGATGCCCCGACCCTGTGCCGTCGCCTCGAACGACACGCCGCGCAGCATCCACTGCTGCCCGTCGAGCAGGTAGTCCACCAGCACCTCCGTGCTTGCCGCTGGCATCGCATAGGTCGTCCCCACCGCATAGGAACTCAGGTCGGCCGCGTCCTGGGAGAACGACAGCCCGTAGGAGCCGTTCGCGAGCTGGGCACCGTGCTGGTGGAAGCTGCCGTCGGGCTGGACGCCCTCGCCGGTGGTGACCACGAACGTGTCGGAGATCGCCCCGAAGGCCTCGCTCGTGAGCGTGGTGTCGTGGGTGATCGCTCCGCGGAGCACAGTGGCGAAGGCCCGCCACTGCCGATTTTCGCCCGTGTTGGTGCCGGCGTTGTAACTCCGCGGGTAGTACGACCGGGCGATGATCGTCGTGCCGCTCGTGATCTGCGCGGCCGTGAGTTGCGGCTGCACGAGCAGAATCGTCTTGCCGAGCATCTGTGGCGTCCAAATCTCGTTGTACCACCAGTTCGTGCTGCGGGGATCGAGCGTGACGAAGGCGTCGTACGCCTTCCGGATGCCGTCGAGCAGCGATTGCGATTGGTAAAGGGAGTGCGACGGGTTCGCATACGCCTCCGCCATGGAGAGCATCCGGGTCAGATGCGTGTTGAGCGCCCAGTTGGTCTGGCTCGTGTCGGCGTAGTTGACGTCGCTCCAACGGCCGTTGGCACCGAGGGAGGTGAGGTAACCGTTGGTGGTCGTGGCGCTGATAGCCTGCGACCAGGCATCGGTTTTGATCCGCGCGGCCACCGTATCGAGGTCGTCACCCTGCGCCGCCGCCCCCAGGGCGATCGCCACGGCGAGTCCTGTTACGGCGAGGAAACGGCCCATGGCGCTACCGCGCCTTTCTCAGCCGCGCGTCTTACGGCGGCTCCAGCCCCACGCGGCTGCGGCGACGCCGATGCCGGCGAGGGCGAGTGCACCCGGTTCGGGCACCACGACCATCTGCATCACTTGGCCGCCATTTTGGGCGACCGTCGAAACCGTGATGCTCTTCGACGCATCGTACTGGGCGAGCGTCTTGTACATGCTGCCGTTGTAGGCGTACGACCCTTGTGCATCCTGCACGAAGTAGCGGAAGTTTGCCGACTGGATGCTCGCGAGGAAATCGCCGACGGTCTGCGTGAAAATGCCACCGGTCAGCTCGCTCAACCCGGCCGCCGACTGCGACAGGTAGATGTCCACCGTGTTCGCGCCGGTCAGGCTGCCGGTGAACGGCGTTCCACTCGTCAGCCAGAGCAGGTCGTTGTCGCTCGCCGACGCGCTCGCGTAGTTGGGCGTCGCAGCCGTGAACTCAAACGCGAACGACAACCCGCCGGAAGGATCAACGCTTGGGGCCGTGAGGATACCCGGCGAGTTGCCCGGCCCCACGAGGCCCGCACCGGCGAGGGCCCCGATGCTGCCCGAACCGCCGATCTCACCGCCGGCGGCCACCGTCACCCTGCTGGCCAGCGATCCGTTCACCGCGAGCACGCCGCCGTTCACCACGGTCGGGCCGGTGTAGGTGTTCGCCGCGGTGAGCGTGAGTTTGCCCGCTCCACCCTTCGTGAAGCCGACGGTGCCCGCGCCGTCCTGGATCAGGCCCGCGAAGGTCGAATCCGAGGCCGAAGACGCCTGGAACGTCACGGCGCCCGCCGAACCCGACGTGATCACGCCGCCGGCCGAGCCGGAGAGCATGCCCACCGAGAGGCCGAATCCCCCGAGGTCGAGCGTGCCGCCATCGACGGCGAGGGCACCGCCCGTGGAGCCAAGGGCGTTTGCGGCCCCCTGGGCGAGCGTCCCGGCCAGGATGCGGGTGCCGCCGGAGTAACTGCTCGTCGCCGAGGCCAGCGTCTGGGTGCGGCCGGCGCTGTTCATCACGAGCGCCAGCCTCCCGCCGCCGGCCGTGCCGTCGGCAATCGCCACCGCCGCTGAACGGTTGGCCGTCAGACCGGCGAGCGTGAGCGTCGAGTCGGTAGCGGCGTTGTTGAAGATCCGCGCCAGCGGGGCGGGGATCGTGCCGCTGCCGGAATTGAAGCCGGCGATCGACTGGTTGAACCCGTTGAGGTCGAGTCCGCCCCCCGTCGCATTGCCGCTGAACTCGATGCGGGCGTTCGTCGGGAGGGCGTTTTCCACGCCGACCTTCAGGACGTTGTTCGCAGCCTGGAACTGCGTGAAGGTCCAGACGTTGCCCGTCGAGGACACGGTCGTCGTGCCGCCGGTGTTGACGTCGAGATTCGCTGCCGGCATGTTGATCGTGCCGCTGACGAGGATGTTGCCGCGGAACGAAATGTTGCCGGTGAACGAACTCGCCGCCGTCAGGTTGCCGGCGACCGTCGTCAGCGTGCCGGCCGTGACACCGCCCTGCATGACATCGGTGGCGTTGCCCGTGCCGGTGATCGTGATCGGGCCGGAGAACGTCGTCACGCCGGTCGTTTGAATGTTATTACGGTTGCTCCCGTTTTGCGCGAGCACGATTGGATTCGAGAGCGTCATCCCGCTCGTCAGATTGAGCACCGCGGGGAAACCCGTCTGGCTCGTCTGCAGGGTAATCGTGCCCGTGCCGAGCGCCGCGGCGGTCGCGACTGACAGCGAGCCGGTGCCGGTGACGACCGTGCCACCGGAATGGCTGTTGGCCCCGGAAAGGGCGAGCACGCCGCCGCCCGCCTGCGTCACCGAGCCGGAGCCGCTGATGTTGCCGGAGAACGTCACGTTGTCGGAGCGGCTGAAGGCGAGAACGCCATTGGTCGTCACGCCCCCGGCCGGCAGCCAGCCGGTCGAACCGCTGTTGCCGAGTTGCAGCGTTCCCTGGCTGATCGTCGTCGTGCCGGCGTAGGCCTGCGAACCGGTGAGGATGAACGTTCCAGTGCCTGTCTTCGTGAGGCCGCCCAGGCCGGAAAGAACGCCGCCAAACGTGCTCGACCGGTTGCCACTGCCGACGGTCGCATCGACGGGTGAACCGGAGTTTGTGAGCGTGACGTCCCCGGCGCCGGTGAGCCCCCCGAAGGATGCGGCTGCAAGCGTGCCAAACGACAGATTCGCTCCGCCTGTCGAATCAAAAATGCTGTTTTGCAGTGCGAGGGCGTTGTCGAGCACAAGCGCGCCGGCCGAGATACTCGTCGTACCCGTGAACGTATTGGCCCCGCCGAGCGTGAGCGAGCCAACGCCCTGCTTGACGAAGTTCAGCGTGCCGGACGAGTTGGCGAGCACGCCGTCGTACCGAGTCGAATTCGCACCACCCGCCGTCAGCGTGACCACGGTGTTGGAACTACTCGTGATCGTACCGGCTCCCGAGCCCGAAAGGTCGCTGATCGTAGTGCCGTAGCCCGCGAGGTCGAACGTGCCCCCCGTGACCGAGAGGGCGGGAATGTTGGGCAGGGCGCCGGTGCCGCCGAGCACGAGGCTGCCGTTCGTCACGCTCACGTTCCCCACGGTGCCGCCGATCGACGTCACCTTGAGTGCCCCCGAGCCGGTCACCTCGAGGTTACCGATCGAGCGAGCCGACGTCAGTGTGGAGGGCGTTGCCAGGGCCGCGGTGCCCGAGTAGCGGAACGTGGACGATGGGTCGATCGAGCCGGTGGAGCCGAGGTTGTTGGCGACGTTGTTTCCCGCCATCGACTCGAGGATCACGTTCGGGCCCACCGCCGTGAAGGCGTTGTTGCCACCCGACGCATAGACGAAGTTGAAGCCGTTGGCGATGAATCGCCCCGTCCCCGAGCTGCTCGAGAGCTGCCAGTACGTCTGCGCCGTCGTGCCGGAGGACGGCGACGCGTTCGGGGTCCACCGTCCACTGTTGGCCGTCATATCGAATGTGTAGCCGTTGGCGTCGATCCCCACGGTCGCCGTGCCGGACTCCAACGCGACGCTGTAGTTCGTCTGCTGCGGGAGCGAACCATTCGCCACGAGCGTGAGGTTCGACCCGAGCCGGACGGTGTTCCCCACGCCGGGCGTGCTCGAAGCGTCGGAAATCAGCAGGTTGGCGATCGGATTGCCGGCAGCCGTCGATGACAGCACTTGGAGACCCCAGTTGCGGTACATGAGCTGGTACGGAACCTGGCTCGACACCATGCCGAGCGTGAGCGATGTCGTGCCGGTCGCAAACACGCTCATGCCCATGTACGGGTCGTACGAGGCTGGGCTCACGTTGAACGTGTAATTGCCGGTATAGGAATTGTTTGCAGACGCCGAACTACCGGACAGCATCACGGCGTTGCCGTTGTACGAGGCCACAGCCGCCTGGGCGAACGTTCCGCCCGTGATCGTGGCGTTGCCGTTGAACGACATCCGGCGGTCGTTATTAACGCCAACGTTGTCGATGTACACCAGACCCGACGTCATCGTCAGCGGGCCAACGACATTGACCGCCACGCCGCCGGCGTTGTTGAAACCTCCCGCCGTGCCGGTCAGGGCCGCGAGGGTAAGCGACCCGCCGTTGATCGTGAGTGGCCCCGTCGAACTGCCGCCGAAATAGGCATTGGAGCCGGTGATCACCGCCCCGAGCCGGAGTTCGCCGCCCGCGTTCAATGTCACCCCGTTCGCCGCTGCCAGCGTGACGTTATTCGCCGTCGTGGGCTGCAGCAGCAGCGACGACACTCCCGAGCCCCCCCCGAGCAAGACGGCGCTCGTGACGGTCAGCGTGGAACCCGCGGAGGAGGCATTGACCACCGCCGCCGACGTCGAATCGGCGACCGTAAGACTTGCGACCGTCTGGTTGACCTGCGTCGTGCCCGTGATGGCGACGCTGCCGCCGGTGAAGGCGAGCGCCGACGACGTGCCAAGGCGGTTACTGCCTCCTGACAGGGCAAGCGTGCCCGCGGCGACGGTCGTCGCCCCCGTGTAGGTGCTGGTTCCCGTCAGCGTGAGCGTGCCGACTCCACTCTTGGTGAGTCCGCCCGTGCTGCCGGTGCCCGAGAGCAGGGCCTGGCCGATCGTGACGTCGTAGCCGTTGGTGTCGATCCTCGCCCCGCCGTTTTGCACGTAAGCAGCAGTGAGGCCGGTCATGAACGACGTGCTCGAGGCCAGGGGCTTGAGCAGGCCGCCGTTGAAATTGACGTAGCTGGACTGCGCGTTGACGGCAGTCCCCGATGTGCCCGCCGTGATCGCCCGGATCGTCTGCAGTTCGCCGCCGTTGAGGTTGAGCGTGCCCACCACGCCGGTGTTCGCATTGCCATTGGTGCCCGAGTTTCCAAGCACGAATGATCCGGCATTCGTGATCGCCACCGTACCGCCCGAAATCGTCAACGCGCCGCTGGCATTCGACTGCGTCCACTGCTGGTCGCCGCCGACGTAGATCGCATTGCCGCCGGCGAGCGTCAGGCTGCCGCCCGTCACGTTCAGCGTGCCGTTGCTCTTGTTGCCCACCATGACGCGACCGCTCGCGTTCGTGCTCGTGATCGTCACGGCTCCACCTGCCACGGTGAGCGTCGATGTGCCCGAAGTCGCATCGGCGACCGAAACGTAGGAAGAATTCCCAGCCGGCGCGATCGATACCGAGCCCGACGCGATCGTCGCAGCCGAAAGCCCGGATGGGAGGCTGCCGACATAGAACCTGCCCGTGGTCGAGAAGGTGCCCCCTTCACCCGGATCGATCACCGTCGTGCCGCCGTTGAGGGTGACCGACGCTGGAGCGGACGACGCCGTGAGCGACAGCGTGTTCGCGCCGAGCTTGGCGACACCGATGCCGGCCGCGAGCGGCGAGGCGTAGGCCCGGTTTCCAGCGGAAGTGTCGAACCCGAACGTCGCCCCGGCGGCCACGCCGGTGCCGGTCGAAAACGCGGCAAATGCGGCGTCACCCACGGCGTTGCCCACGAGCAGCGTCGCCCCGTTCGCCACGGTCAAACTGTTCGCCGAGGCGGGCAGGGCCGTCGTATTCGTCGCGATCAGTGTGCCGCCCGTCACCCGCATGGCACCCATGCCCGCGAGCCCGGTGATGTTGAGCGCACCGGACGTCACCTCCACGTCGCCGATCGAACGCGTCGAAACGAGCGTGGCTGGGGTGTTGACGGCTGCCGCCCCCGAATAACGAAAGATCGACGTGGGGTCGATCGCGAGCGTGCCCGTGCCGCTGCCGAGCGACAGGCTGTTGGCACTGTTATTCCCGGACTTCGATTCGAGGATCACGCCGGGCCCGACGCTGCTCGCGACACCGGACGCAGTCCCGGTGAGATTGAACCCGTTGGCAATGATCCGGCCGCCGCTACCCGTGAGCGCCCAGTAGGTCGTCGTGCCCGAGCCAAAGGCGTATGGCGAGTTGAGCGTGAACGTGCCGCTGTTCGCCGTGAGGTCCATCGTGTATGCGCCGAGGTCGATCCCGAGGTCCATGCGCATGGTCGTCGTTTCGGGCGTGCTCAAATTGCTGGAGGTGGGAAGATTCCTGCCGGACGCAAGCGTCAGGTTGGAGCCGAGCCGAAACGTCGTGCCGCCCTGCGCGGCGGCGGCTCCACCATCGACCAGGATGAGGCTGCCGAAATTCGTGCCCGAGAGACTGCTCGTATACGTCTTCAAGCCGTAGGTCCGCGCAGTCAGATTCGTGATCTGGCTCGACGTCAACGACTGCGTGCCGCCCGTCGCCAACATCGAGATCTGCATCGCCGTGCTGGAAAAGTTGGTGGGGCTGAACGTGTGCGTGCCAGTATTGTTAATGGCGAGCGTGGCCAGAGACGCATTCGTGGCGGTCGTGAGCACGTCGCCGCCCGTAATATTGAGGATGTTTACCTGGAGGCGGCGGTCAGCCATGGCCGACGGATTGACGATCGACAGCTTTCCGGAGGTCATCGCGAGCGTGCCGTAGATGAACGTGCTCGTGCTATTGCCCGAGCCAACCTTCGTCGTGTCAGCCACGAACTGTCCACCCTGCACCGTGACGCTGCCGCTCAGATCCCCACGACCGAAACTGGTCGTCCCGGAGGGGTTGTACGCCATCTGCGACAGCATGCCGCCGGCGTTCACCACGACGCTGGCGGTCGAAGTGATCGTCGTCACGGTCGTACCCGAAGACGGACTCAACAGTATCCGCGCCAGCCCGCCGTTGGTCGCGCCGAGCGTGATCGTGTTCGAGATGATCACGCTCCGCTGGACGTCGAGCGTGTTCGTGCCGGACGACGTCTGGTTCAGCGTCAGCGTGCTGAACGTGCCGGAGGCGGCCGTGTCGTAGGTGACGACGCGGGTCGTGCCGCTCACCGTGTCGAGCAC
>JBBAVM010000018.1:0-1884 GCA_040397685.1 Pirellulales bacterium | reverse complement strand
ATTCCCCCACCCACCTTCGCGATAGCATAGGTCGATTTTCTTGCAGGTGCTAGTGTTTGTAGTCCAAGGCCTTGTCGCATAAACATGCGACGCCCGCCGCAAGCCCCCCCCTATCGCGGGGTCACAGCCCTGGTCGAGCCGCGGCCAGGGCCAGCGTCGCCAAGAGCCCCACGGTGCCTTCGATGGCCACCATGACCGACGCCGTGCGGAGCGTCTGCGGCTCGTTCATGCCGCTCATGCGGGCCACGACCCAAAAGCCGCTGTCGTTCATCCACATCCCGATCTTCGACCCGCAGCCGATCGCGATCGCGACGTACACGGGATGGATCGCCCCGCCGCCCTCCGCCACGAGCGGAGCCATGACCCCGGCCGCCGTGATCATCGCCACGGTCGCCGAGCCCTGCGCCACGCGAACCAGCGCGGTGACCAGCCACGCCGTCGCGACCAAGGCGAGGCCCTCGCCCGCCGCGAGCCCCCGCGAGAGTTCGGCCAGCCCAGCCTGCCGCAACGTCGCTCCCAAGGCACCGCCCGCCCCGATCACGAGTATGATCGATCCGGCCTCGGTGACCGCCTCGCCCAACGTCGCTCGCACGCCCCCGAGCCCACGGCCCGACATCGCGAGCACGGCGATCGCTGCAAGGGCGGCCACCGCGAGGGCGACGTTCTTCTCCCCGACGACTCCCAGCAGCGTGGCCACGCCCGGCGCGAAGGCCCCAGGCGTCGCCTGCGCGATCGACTCCAGGCTGATGAAAAGGATCGGCAGGACGATCGGCAGGAGCGCGGCCCAGAGGGGCGGCAGCCTTTTTCCATCGGTGCTGGAACCGTCTGCGGCGGCGGCGGTCGCCCGCTCGGCCGGAGGCTCGAGCGGCCAGCGTGCGTCGGCCCAGCAGGCATAGGCATAGCCCGCGAGCGCGGCGACGAACCCCACCACGAGCCCCACGCCGATCATCGTCGCCATCGGCACGCCGAGCGCGTCGGCCACGAACAGCGGGCCCGGTGTGGGCGGCACGAGCGAGTGCGTCATCGTCGCTCCGGCCACGATCGCGAGCACGCCCAGGAGGTAGCCGCGACCCGTGCGCTCCCAGCTCGCCCGGGCCAGCGGCAGGAGCAGATAGAAAACGGTCTCCGCAAACATCGGGATACCGAGCACGAAGCCGGCCAAGAGGAGCGCGAGCGGTGTGTGCCGCTCACCCACGAGCCGCTGGATTGCCGCCACGATTCGCCGCGCTCCGCCCGCCGCGGCGAGGCACGCCCCGAGGATCGAGGCCATCGCGATCACGATGCCCACGTCGAGCACCGTCTTGCCGAAGCCGCGGGCGACGAGCTCGCCCGCCGAGACGGGAGCCGCCGGATCGGCCGGCGCACAAAACGCGACGGCGAACGCCGCGGTGATCAACACCACGAACGGATGCAGCCGAAGAACGAGCACGCCCCCGATCACGATCGCGAGCGCGACTGCGAGAATGGCCAGCGGCGACATCCCGACTCGTCCTTGTGGCCCCGTGACCCCGGTTTACAATCCGCCCAGTCCCCGCGCATTCTCGCGACCACAGCGGCGGTGTCCATGGCCGACACGCATCCCTCCCGACGACGCGGCACGAGCGACCTTCGCTCGCAGCGCTGGTTCGCCCCCGACGACCTCCGCTCGTTCGGCCACCGCAGCCGCCTGCGGCAGATGGGCTACGCCGCCGAGGAGGCAGAAGGCCGGCCCGTGATCGCGATCCTCAATTCATGGAGCGATCTGAGCCAGTGCCACACCCACTTTCCCCAGCGGGTGGCCGAGGTGAAGCGGGGCGTGTGGCAGGCGGGCGGGTTTCCCCTCGAGATCCCGGTGCTCGCCGTCTCCGAGATGTTCATGAAGCCGACGGCGATGTTCTATCGCAA
>JBBAVM010000017.1:0-44205 GCA_040397685.1 Pirellulales bacterium | reverse complement strand
CCACCAGCTTCTCGTTGACGAGGTAGAGCTGGTTCATCTGGCCCTGCCAGTTGCGGTCGTTGAACGTGATCGGGCCGTTGAACGGGCTGCCCCAGTTGTTGGCCCCGATCCCGGCATCGATCCAACCGTAGGTCTTGATGCCGCGGTCGGTGAGGAACTTCGTCTCCAGGTAGCGGTCCGGGCCTTCCTCGGCCGAGGCCTCCTGGGCCGATTCCTGCGGCGGCAGGCCGCGCAGTTCGTACGCCTCCTCTTGCGGCACGGCGGCCTGGACGGGCGGCAGGCCGCCGCCCGTCTGGGCCTGGGCATATTGGTCGTAGATGCTGGTGTCGATGCGCGACGGCGTGACGGGCTCGGCGGCAAGGGCCGTGCCTGCCATCAGCGCCGCCGCCAACGACAGGCGGAAGTCGATGCGAGTCATGGTTCAGAATCCTCGATGGTTGCACCGACGCGGTGCGCGCCGGCGTGGCGTTCGGACACAATTTGGGGGGGCCGTGACCCGTTCCGCCAGGCCGGTGTCGCCATCCCCTCCACCCGATCCGGTATCGGTCCGGCGCGGCCAGAAAAAACCGGGGCTGCTCCGCGGAACCGCAAGGTTTCCGCCACCGGCAGCCGGAGCGTGTCAAACCCTGCCGGTCAGGTGGCCAGTGCGCCCTCGAGGAGGGCCGCCACGAACCGCTCGGGGTCGAACGGCTCGAGGTCGTCGGCCGATTCGCCGAGCCCCACGAACTTCACCGGCAGCCCGAACTGCTCGGCCACGGGCACGATCACCCCGCCGCGGGCGGAGCCGTCGAGTTTGGCCAGCACGATGCCGGTGCAGCCGGCGGCCTCCTTGAAGCCCTTGGCCTGCGAGAGGGCGTTTTGCCCCGCCGTGGCGTCGATCACGAGCAGCGTCTCGTGCGGGGCATCCGGAATCTGCTTGGCGATCACGCGGCGGATCTTGGCCAACTCCTGCATCAGGTTGGCCTGGGTCTGGAGCCGGCCGGCGGTGTCGATGATGCACACGTCGAAGTTTCCCTCAATGGCGCGGGCGACGGCACGGTGGGCCACGCTCGCCGGATCGCTGGCGTGTTCCCCCCGGACGATCTCGGCCCCGATCCGCCCGGCCCACATCGCGAGCTGCTCGACGGCGGCGGCGCGAAACGTGTCGCCCGCCCCGAGGATCACGCGTCGGCCATCCTTCACGAGACGGTTGGCGAGCTTCGCGATCGACGTCGTCTTACCCGAGCCGTTCACGCCGGTGACGAGGATCACCGTCGGCCCCGTGGCGGCTGCGGCGAGGCTGCCGGCCCTGGCCTGGAGCCGGTCGAGGAGCTGGCGGCGGATCGCATCGACGACGACGTCGGGCTCCACGACGCGGGCTCGCAGCCGGTCACGCACGTCGATCACGATGGCGTCGGCTGCCGCCGGCCCCATGTCGGTGCGGACGAGCGCCCCCCGGAGTTCCTCGAGGAACGCGTCATCGACGAGCCGTCCCTCGCGCTTGAAGAGGTCGCGGACGTCGGTGCCGAGCAGTTGCGCGGTCTTTGCGAGGCCCGACTTGAGACGGTCGAGAAGGCCTGCGCGCGGGGGCGCGGCCTCGCCCGGCTCCGCGTCGTCCTGCTTCCGCCCGAATCCGAAGAGTGCCATCGGCTCGACCCGTTCGTGGTGCGTGCGTGAAAAGCGTCAGGAGGCGGAGGCGGCCTGGCGGTCGGCCACGAGCCGTCCCACGAGTCCGGCGACGAACCGCGCCGAGGAGTCCGTGCCGTAGCGTTTCGCCAGTTCGATCGCCTCGTTGGCGGCGACCGCGGCCGGCACGTCGCCGTGGAGCAGTTCGAACGCCGCCAGCCTCAGGATGGCCCGGTCGGTCGCCGGCATGCGGGCCACCCGCCAGTGGTCGGCCCGGCTGTCGAGCAGCGTGTCGAGATCGGCGCAGTGGTCGCGCACGCCCTCGACGAGCTGCCGGGCGAACGACACGAGGACCGGGTGGCCGAGACGGCCACGGAGGAAGGCCTCGAGTTCCTCCGGCGTCGTGGTGGGATTGAGATCGATGCGATAGAGCGCCTGGAGGGCGATCTCGCGGGCGCGGCTGCGGCGGGGCGCCTTCATGCCACACCCCCCGCGTGCGGGCTTGCGCCGAGTGCCGCCACGAGCGCCAGCATCTCGAGGGCCGCCGCGGCGCACTCCACGCCCTTGTTGCCCGCGTACGCGTCGGCCGGGCTCCCGGCCGCCCGCGCGAGCGCCTGGGCGAGCGTGTCGCAGGTGAGCACGCCGAAGGGCACGGGCAGGCCGTGGTGGCGGGCCACCTGCTCGATCCCGAGGGCCACGGCGGTCGCGATGTGGCGGTCGTGGGAGGTTTCGCCGCGGATGATGGCGCCCAGGCAGAGCACGGCCGCAAACCGGCCCGTCGCGGCGAGCCGGTCGGCCGCCAGCGGCAGTTCGAACGCGCCCGGCACCCACACGACATCGACCTGCTCCCGCGGCACGCCTCCCGCTTGAAGCGCGAACACGGCCCCGTCGAGCAGCCGGCGTGTCACGTCGTCGTTGTAGCGCGAGACCACGACGGCCACGCCTCGCGCGCCGAGCGCGGCCCGCACGGCCGCGCCGTCCACCTCCGCCATGCCCGTGGTACGTGTCCCCATCGTTACGACTTCAGGCTCGAGAGGAACTCGGCGTTCGACTTCGTCTTCCCGAGCCGGTTGATGAGGAGTTCCATCGCGTCGGTCGGGCTCATCTCGCCGAGGACACGCCGGAGCACGCAGATGCGGCGATACTCATCCGGCTCGAGCAGCATCTCCTCGCGGCGGGTGCCGGAGCGGTTGATGTCGATCGCCGGATAGACCCGCTTGTCCACCAGCCGACGGTCGAGCACGATCTCGAGGTTGCCGGTGCCCTTGAACTCCTCGAAGATCACGTCGTCCATCTTGCTGCCGGTGTCCACGAGCGCCGTGGCGATGATCGTGAGTGATCCGCCCTGCTCCACCTTCCGGGCACTCCCGAAGAACCGCTTCGGCCGCTGGAGGGCGTTGGAATCGACGCCGCCGGAGAGGATCTTGCCGGAGTTGGGCACCTCGGAGTTCCAGGCCCGGGCGAGCCTGGTGATCGAGTCGAGGAAGATGACGACGTCGCGGCCGTATTCGACGAGCCGCTTCGCCTTCTCGATCACCATCTCGGCCACCTGCACGTGGCGGCTGGCGTTCTCGTCGAACGTCGAGCTGATCACCTCGCACGACGGCCCCTTCACCTGCCGCTCCATGTCGGTGACCTCCTCGGGCCGCTCGTCGATGAGCAGCATGAAGACGTAGGCCTCGGGGTAGTTGGCGAGCACCGCGCGGGCCATCTTCTGCATCAGGATCGTCTTGCCCGCACGGGGTGGGCTGACGATCAGGCCGCGTTGGCCGAAGCCGATCGGCACGACGAGGTCGATGACGCGGGTGGAGAGCTCCTCGCCCGTCGTCTCCATCACGATCCGCTCGTCGGGATGCAGCGGCGTGAGCTCGTCGAAGAACACCCGCGACGAGAGCTTGGCGGGATCCTCGCCGTTGATCGCCTCGACGCGCAACAGGGCGAAGTAGCGCTCGCTCTCCTTCGGGGGCCGGATCTGCCCCGCCACGCTCATGCCGTTGCGCAGGCCGAAGCGGCGGATCTGACTCGGGGAGACGTAGATGTCGTCGGGACACGACAGGTAGTGGTAGTCGGGGCTGCGGAGGAAGCCGAAGCCGTCCGGTAGGATCTCGAGCGTCCCCTCGCCGAACATCAGCCCGTTGAGCTTGACCCGCTCCTTCAGGATCCGGAACACGAGGTCGTGCCGCTTCACGCCGGCGATGTCGCCGATCTGCTCCTTCCGGGCCAGCTCGATCAGCTCGGCCATCGAGAGCTTCTGCAACTCGGTGATGTGCGTGTCGGTCTTCTTGAGCGACTCGTAGCGGTCGGTCGCGTCCTCGTTCTCGAGCTTCACCTCCTCGGCGATCTCTTCGGCGATCGACATCGGTTCCCCGGCCAGAGGATCATCGGGACGGTCTGGGTCGGTGGGCATGCGGACCTCTGGGCCCGATGATGGAGCGGGCCAACGCGAACGGGAGGGAAAGGGCGAGGGGAACGGACCGGATGGGCGGCGCGGACGGGCCGGCGCCGAAGTCGTCGCCGCGGCACCGTGGGGAGCCTAGCGGCCCGTCAGCGAATGCCAGATGCGATCGACTTGTGTTCGAGTATAAGCCAGATCCCGCGAGGTATCCACGCTGAACGTCCGCGGCCGGCGGGCCGCGGCGGCTTCAGAGCCTTCGGGACAGTCAGGCTGCGACCCCCACGCGGCGTCGCGGGCCGCCTGCTGCGCCGCATCGACCCCGCGGCGGGCGAGCCGTTCGCGCCTCACGCCATCCTCACACTCCACGCGCACGATCGCATCGCAGACCCGGTCCCAGCCGGCCCGCACCAGCAGCGGCACGTCGAGCACGGCCACGGGACCGCCGGCGGCGTCGCACTCCCCGGCCGAGCGGATGGACGCGAGCGCGGCCTCGATCCGGCGGTGCACGCGGGGGTGCACGATCGTCTCGAGGTCGGCGAGCGCTGCCGCGTGGGCCGGCGTCGTGCCGAAGACGAGCGCGGCGAGCCGCGCCCGGTCCACGCGGCCCTCGGCCGTGAGCACCCCCGCGCCGAACCGGACCCCGATCGCCGCCTTCGCGTCGGCCTCGTCGAGCACCTCGTGGGCGAGGGCGTCGGCGTCGATCACGTGGCCGCCGAGTTCGCCGAACCGGCGGGCGACCGTCGATTTCCCCGCCGCCATCCGGCCCTGAAGGCCGACCGTGATCATCCCGGGCCCCCCTTCTCGCACTCCGCCCAGGTTCCGCCGTCGTACACCGTCACCTCGAGCGGCACGTCGATCGCGAGGGCCCCGCGCATCTCCGCGAGCAGCAGGTCGCGCACGGGCGCAACCTCGTCCGCCGGCGCCTCGACGACGAGCTCGTCGTGGATCTGGAGCACGAGGGCCGCGGCCCGCCGCTCCGCCTCGAGCCGGCGTGCGACCCGCAGCATGGCGATCTTGATGAGGTCGGCCGCCGATCCCTGCACGACCGTGTTGATCGCGGTGCGCTCCGGCAGGGAGAGCGTCAGAACGCCGGCCGCATTGCGTCGGCCCGCGCGATCGCGGACGCCGGCGATCGTCCGTCGGCGGCCGAGGATGGTCGTCACCTGGCCGTCGCGGCGACAGCGGTCGAGGACCTCGTCGATGAACCCCGCCGCCCCGGCGAAGGTGTGGAAGTAGGCCTGGATGAACGCGGCCGCCTCCGGCTGCGGGATCGCGAGCGCCTGCGCGAGGCCGAAGGCGCTCTGGCCGTAGAGGATGCCGAAGTTCACCGCCTTGGCGGTGCGACGCATCGCCGCCGTCACGGCCGCCGGCTCCACGCCGTACACCGCCGCCGCCGTGCGGGTGTGGATATCCTCGCCGGCTGCGAACGCCTCCCGCATCGCCCCATCGCCGGAGAGGTGGGCGAGGATTCGTAGTTCGATCTGCGAGTAGTCGGCGGACACGAACCGCCAGCCCGGTTCACCCGGCAGGAACGCCGCCCGGATCTGCTGCCCTTCGGCGGAGCGGACCGGGATGTTCTGGAGGTTCGGATCGCTCGAGCTCAGGCGACCGGTGGCGGTCACCGTCTGGTTGAACGTCGTGTGAATCCGACCGGTGGCGGGGGAGACGAGCGCGGGAAGGGCATCGACGTAGGTGCTCTTGAGCTTCGCGTACTTCCGGTGCTCGAGCAGTTTTGCGGGCAGCGGATGGAGTGGCGCGAGTTCCTCGAGCACGTCGGCGTCGGTGCTCGGGCCGGTCTTCGTCCGCTTGACCACCGGCAGCCCGAGCTCGTCGAACAGCACGGCCCTCACCTGCAGCGGCGAGGCGATCGAGAAGGCGTGGCCCGCGAGGGCGTGGATCTCGGCTTCGAGCCCGGTCAGCCGGCCCGCATACTCTGCCGAAAGGGATGCGAGCGCGGCGCGGTCGATCCGCACGCCGCGGATTTCCATGTCGGCGAGCACGGCGGCCAGCGGCACCTCGACGTCGGCGAACAGGCGGGCCAGCCCCGCGTCCTCGAGCGCCGTGGTCAGGGGCGGGCGGAGGCGCTGCACGGTGTCGCACACGCGCGTGGCCCCCGACTGGTCGCCGGGCCGTTCGAACGACTCGCCGGCGTCGGCGCCCGGATCGACGCCGTGCCGCCGGGCGACCTCCGCGAGGCCGTGGTTGCGCTCGCCGGCATCGAGCAAGTAGGCCGCGAGGAGCGTGTCGAAGCTCCCGCCGTCGAGCGGATAGCCGGCCGCGTGCAGGGCGACCCGCTGCCGTTTGAGGTCGTGGCCGATCTTCTCGACCGCTTGATCGCCGAGCAGGTCGGCGAGCGCCCTCGTGCCCGGCCGGTCGTGGGCCGAGAGCGTTTCGGGGCCGATCCAGACGGCGCGGTCGGCTGTCGCGAGCGCGATGCCGGCCGGCGCCGCGGGCGTCGATGGCTCCGCCGCGACGGCCACGCAGACCGCCAGCGGCCCCGCGCCTCGCAGCCGGCCCACGGCGGCCACGAGCGCTGCATCGTCGGCGACCGCCACGCTCGTCCGGGCCTCGATCGCGGCCGGCGCCTCGCCGGCGAGGTCGAACATGGTCCGCTGGTTCGCCGCCGCCGGCGCCGCGGCCGGCTTCGACGTGCGGACCCTCGCCGTGAGGCTCTGGAAGCCGAGTTCCTGGAGAAAGGCCGCGAGCGCCGCGGCGTCGCAGGCGTGGAGCCGGCCCGCCTCCCACGGCACGGCGACGGGCACCTCGGCATCGAGCCGCACCAGCTCGCGGCTGGCCCGCGCCGCCTCGGCGTACGTCCGCAGGTTTTCCTGCCGCTTCTTGCCCGAGACGACGTCGGGGTGCGCGAGGATGTGGTCGAGCGTGCCGTGCTGTTGCAGCAGCTCGGACGCGATCTTGGGCCCGATCAACGGCACCCCCGGCACGTTGTCGGCCGAGTCGCCCACGAGCGTCAGGTAGTCCACGACCTGATCGGGCCGGATGCCCCACTCCTGCCGCAGCTCCTCGGGGCCGAGCACCATGTTGGTGCGCAGGTTGAGCAGCCGCACCCGGTCGGAAAGCAGCTGGCGGGCGTCCTTGTCGGACGTCGCGAGCACGCACTGCCCCCCCTGCTCCGTGACCTGCCGCGCGAGCGTCGCGAGGACGTCGTCCGCCTCGTAGCCCGGCATCTCGAGGCACGGAATTCCCATCACCTCGAGCAGCCGGCGGACGAGCGGCACCTGCGGCACGAGGTCGGCGGGCATCTCGGCCCGGTTCGCCTTGTAGGCCGCGAACTTCTCGTGCCGAAACGTCGGCCCCGGCGCGTCGAGCGCGCAGAACAGGTACTCGGCCTTCTTCTTCTCCACGATGTCGAGCAGGTCGCGCGTGAATCCGTAGACCGCGGCGACGGGCGTGCCCTGCGGCGAGGTCATTTCGGGCAGCGCGTGGAAGAGCTGGTAGACCCGCGAGAGCGTGTCGATCACCCACACCGACTTCCCGGCGAGATCGGGCACGGCGGCTGGCTTTGCATCGGGCATGCGGCGATCATACCGGCTCACGGGCGAGCTTTGTGGTGGGACAGGGTTCAGCCTGTCGGTATCTCACTCGCCCAATCCGGCTCGGGGTTGCCCCGTACCATCTCGCCGGACGTTCACTGCGCCCTCCGGGCTGCGTTCACTCCTGCCGACTACGCTGCGCCATCCATGGCTCCGCTTGTCGGCAAAGCCGGCTCGGTGGTAGGGGCAACCCCTCGCCTCCCGGTTTTGAGTCGAACCAGTTGAGGAGGCTCGGGGCTGCCCGTGCCCTCGAGCCGGGCTATGGGAGCGAGCGCAGCCAGGATGGCGAAGCGAAGCGGACATGCAGAGAGCCGAGGCCTGGATGGCCGAGGCGAACGTCCGGCGAGGGGGCTGGGCAGTCCCGAGCCGGCGCGCCACTTCAAGACTTGACAGGCTGAAGCCTGTCCTACGGGTCAGTCGGCGGTGCTGGGCGGCTCGTACTCGAATTCCTTCCACTTCATCGCGCGGCGGAAGGGCTCGATGCGGAGCACCACTTCGCCGTTTTGGAAGATTCGTACCGTGCCGTTGGTCTCGCTCACCGCCACCGCCACGCTCTTCGTCCGCCGCGTGATCGCGGCCGCGGCCCAGTGGCGGGCGCCCAGGCCCTTCGCGACCGACACACTCTCGGCCGAGGCGTCGATGTAGCGGGCCGCGCCCTCGACCGTGCCATCGGACGCGACGACGAAGGCGCCGTCGAGCTGGGCGATCTCCTTGATGCCCTCGCGGACGCGGGGGTCGGTGAGCTTGCGCTCCGAGCGGCTGTAGCCACGGACCGGGTCGAAGCTCGTCGCGTGGCTCGACTGGAGCACCTTGCGGGTGTCGCCGACGACGAACAGCGTGCCGACCGGTTTGCCTTCGCGGCCCTCGCGGCCGATCTCCACCGCCAGATCGACGACGATCTTCAGCGTCTCGAGCGGGACCTTCGTTTCGAGGTTGCGCAGGTCGCGGCTGGTGAGCTGGCCGAGGTGCTCCTCGAGCCGCAGGACGCTGACGGAGTCGGCGATGCCCGCCTCGAAGCCGCTGTAGACGGCGACCACCTGCGCTTCCGGCGCGATGAGTTCGTCGGCCACGCATTCCAGGAGCGCCTGCGTGAGCCGTTCGTGGACGGGCAGCCCGGCGACGTCGAGCAGCACCGGTCGGAGCCCGTGGTCGGCGGCACCTTCGAGGTGGTCCTCCTCGTCCGCGGCGACGAGGATCGATCCGCCGCCCACGCGCTCGCGCACGAGATTCCAGTCGAGTCGCTGATCGACGAGCAGCAGCAGGGCCTCCGCGTCCGTCGCCTGGCGCAGCCGCGAGCCGGCGTCGAGCAGGTGCTCCATCTGCGGCGAAAGATCGGGGGACGACATGCGGCGGTTCCTGCTTCCCGGCGGCGGAGGAACTGCCCGAGGGAAAGGGCGCTGCCGCGGAAGCGTGCGGGGTGCGTGAAGAACCCGGCGGGCAAGCCTACGGAGTGTCCCGGATCGGTTCAAGAACGCCGGGCCGTGCCGAGGTCCGCCGGGGTCCGCCGGGGTCAGCCGGGGTCAGCCGGGGTCAGCGGCGGACGGGCTTGTCGCCCGCCTTCGCGCCGGTGGACGACCGCGAATCCGCTCCGGGCTTCGTGGCCATTTGGGCGGCGTCCGGTGCCGCCTTCATCGGGCCGTGGAACGCGGCGATGCCGCCGGGCAGCACGGTGCCCCACGCCCGTTCCTGGTAGATCGTGAGCGCGTGGAGGGCGTGGCCCATGGGGCCAATCTTCCACTCGCGTGACGGCTGACGGGCGAGCGACGTCGCGAGGAACTCGACCGCCGCCACGACCCGCGGCTGGTAGAGGGCTTCCTGGTCGAGCGAGCCGACGAGCCATTCGAGGATGTGGCCGGTGGTCTGGACCTTGCGGTCGATGTCGTCCTCGCGGTCGGCGGGATACTTGAACCACTCCGTGCTGAACGAGCCGTCTGGATTCTGCAGTTTCGTGAGCGTGAAGTGCTGGTAGTCGCGCATGTACTTGTCGGCGCGGGCGTAGTGGCCGTCGAGCCGCCCGGTGGACCGCAGCCGCCGCTGGCAGCCGTAAGCGAGGCCGAAGAGGCGGTGCGTGCCGCCGCACGGCGCCCCGCGGATCGGCTGCTCGATCTCCTCGGCGACGAGCCGCTCGAGGGTCCACTTCTGGCCGTCGCGGGCGGTCCATTCGGCGTCGGTCGGGAGATAGTGCGCGAGGCCGATCAGGGCGAACGTGAGCTCCGTCTTCACGCGGCAGGACAGCTTCTCCTCCTCGACGAGATCCGCGACGGTGAACGACTTCGACTGGACGGAGATGGGCGAGTTGAGGGCCACGCGGCACTGCGCGAGGATCGCGAGGTACTGGGCCGAATGGCCCTGCACCCCGATCCCCTTCTGCGCCACGAGCCGGTCACCGACCGCGGCGAGCATCACCTGTCCCCGGCAGCGGCCGCCCATGTTCATCCAGCCGATCGAGTTCACGAGGTCGCCACCGGGGCCGCCGATCCGCAGCTGCGTCGGAATCCCGAAGGCGATGAAGCCGTGCATGACCTCCCACGGCGTATTTTCAGCCGTGTTGAGCGGACGCCGCTGGTAGGTCGCGAGCGTGTCGGCGATCTGGGATCGCAGGCGGGTGAACCGCCTCGTCTCCGGCGGGCGGGCGGCGGTGCCCTTGCGACCGGTCGCGGGCCGCACGGTGGACGTCGTGGCCGTGCCGCCCGCTGAGACGGGGCGGCTGGATGGCGGGGCCGATTGCGGCTTCGCCCGCGACACAGGTTCGGGCTTGGAGCCCGGGTTCACGGCCGCCGCGACGACCTGGTCGGCGGTGGTCTTGAGCGACTTGGCGAACGACAGGGTTTCGTCCCAACTCGGCACCCGCACCGTCGCCGGCGCGGGCACGCTGCCCAGTCGTACGGGCTGGGTTCCGCGATCAGCCTGCTTGCCCGGCGCGGTCTCCGGCGGGGCGGGCGGTGGCGACGGCGCGGGAATGAACTCCTGGGGCTGGGCGGGCTTCCGGGAAAAGGCTTCGAACAGCCGCTTGCCGGTGAACGCCGGCGGCCCGGCCACGGTGGCCCGGTCGCTTCCCAGCCACAGAAGCGCGGCTCCGACGAGCGTCCCGCTCAGGCCCAGCCAGAACAGGCGGCCCTGCGGCAACGCGGGCAGGCGGCGCGTCGGTCGCGGATGCGGGCCCGACACGGTGTCCGCAGCCTGCAGGTGGGGGTGATGGAACAACACAAATGGTGCAGCCGGCTTGTCTTGCGGTCGTATGAGGTGGGGTATCGACCGTTCACCGGGCAGGAAAACCGGCGGCGCGACGATCAGCCGGAGGGTTTGACCAGCCTGCCAACCGCTCCCAGCCTGCTTTGCCTGCCAGCCGGTGGAAAACCGGCTCAGAACAACTTGCGGAAGGCCTCGGCGATCGACCAGGACTCGGCGCGGGAAGGATCGGCGGCCCATTCGCGCCAGGCGTTCACGTCGTTGCCCAGGTCGCGTCCGCTGACGTCCTTGAGCGCTGCGACGGCCCGGTATTGCACGGCAGGGTCGGGGTTTTCCAACGCCTCGGCGAGCACCGGGATTGCTTGCTGATCCTTCAGCTCGCCGAGCATCTTCACCGCCCGCAGGCGGACGTCGAGATCCCGGTCAGCACGATATCGGTTGGCGAGCAGTTGCACCGCTTCCGTGCCGCCGCGCGACCGCCAGACGTCACAGGCCCGCAACCGCACGCGATCGTCGGGATCCTGGAGGGCCCCGCGGCAGATCGCCGAGGCGGAGGCGGTGTCGAAGCCGCCGGCGACGGCGACGATCTCGCATCGCACCCGGGCGTCGTGCTCATCGAGCATCGTCTCGGCCAGCGTGCGGGTGAATTCGACCTGCCGGGCGTTGTCGCCCGCCCGGGCCTGCTTCGCATCTTCCTGGAGCCGCTTGATCCGCTGGTTCGCGGTCGGCCCATAGAGTTCGGCGTTCTTGAGCGACTGCTCCTTGGACGTCCAAGGCATCCAGCCGGCGCATCCCCCGCAGCACCAGCTGCACCCGAGGACGACAAGCACCAGAAGCCGCTCGATGGCAGGGCGGTGGGGCGAGCCGATGGGCGGGGGCGTGACGGGCGACGACATGGTCGGATCACCGGGGGGTGGGGACGCCGGGCGCGAGGCACGGACCCTACCCAGATCCGCCGTCGCGAGGCCAGAGCAACCAGGCCGCCGAAAGCCCACATCCAGGCCCCGGCCACCCTCCCAGGTTTTGCACTTTTCCGGCGCCGCCGAACCTGCTTGCATGGATGGGGCGACGACGCGCCTGTGGCGGAGGATTTTCCCGATGCGGTTCGCGGTTCTGCTGTCAGGCCCGGTGATCGGCCTCGGTCTCCTCGCGGGACCCGCGTCGGCCTGGGAGCAGGTGCGGGTCGCCGACCCGGGCGGAGAACGGGTCGTGACGTCCCGGGTGATCGTCGCCGCCGAGGACGGTGGTCTGCTGCTCGAGCACCCGGATCAGCGGCTCGAGATCGTGGCGGCGGGCGACATCCGCGGCCGGGATCCGCTCGCGGAACACCCGGCGCCGCTGTCGCCCAAGGATCTCGCCGCCGAGGTGCTGCGGACGCTGCCGCCGGGGTTCGATCATCTCCAGACCCGGCACTACGTCGTATGCTTCGACACGTCGCGTGCGTACGCGCAGTGGTGTGCGGCGCTGTTCGAGCGGCTGCACGACGCGTTCGCGCATTTCTGGCGCCACGCCGGGCTCGAACTCGCCGAGCCGCAGGAGCCACTCGTCGTGGTGATCTTCGCCGACCGGAAACGCTACGAGGAGACCGTGGTCGGCGACCTGGGCCCGGCGGCGGATCGCGTGGTGGGCTACTACAACCTGCTGACCAACCGCGTGACGACGTTCGATCTCACCGGCAGCGACGGGCTCGACGGGCGGCCGGGCCGGTCGGCGTCGCGGGCCGGGCTCGAGATCCTCGCCAGCCGGCAGGCATCGGGGCTCGTCGCGACGCTCGTGCACGAGGCGACCCACCAGATGGCCTTCAACTGCGGGCTGCACCGGCGGCTCGCGGCCGTGCCGCTTTGGGTGAGCGAGGGGATCGCCATCTACTTCGAGACGCCCGATCTCGAAAGCGACCGTGGCTGGCGCGGCGTCGGCGGCGTCAACCGGGCCCGCCGTGAGCGGTTCCTGGCGGCACCGCGGCGCGGCTGGCTCGAGCCGCTGGTGCGCGGCGACGAAACCTTCCGCGACGCGGAAGCGGCCCTCGACGCCTACGCGGCCGCCTGGGCGGCCACGGCGTTCCTCGTGCAGACGCGGAAGGCGATGTTCGTCGAGTACCTGCGGATGATCGCCGCGAAGGAACCGCTCGTCGAGGACGACGGAGACCGGCGGATGGCGGAGTTCACCGCCGCGTTCGGGGCCACGCCGGCGGCACTCGAGGAACCGATCCTGAAATACATCACCCGGCTCAAGTGACCCGACGGGGGTGCGACCGGTACACTGGGACGTGTCGCCACGCCGTGTGGTTCCGAGGTTCTCGTCCGCAGGAGCGTTTCATGCCCCGATCCGCACTCCAGCCTGGCCGGCCCGGCACCCTGGCCCGGCGGGATTTTCTTCAGGTGACGACCGGCGCCGTGGCGGCCGCCACCGCCCTTCCGCCGGCCCTCGGCGGGCACGCGGGCACGATCCGAGTCGGCCTCATCGGCTGCGGCGGTCGCGGCACCGGAGCGGCCGTTCAGGCGGCCCTCGCCGATCCCGACGTGCGGATCGTGGCGCTCGGCGATGCGTTTTCCGATCAGCTCGTCGCGGCAGCCGGGATCCTCGAGCGCGACGTCGGGCGCCGCTTCGACTGTCCGGACGGGCGGATGTTCAGCGGCCCGGACGCGCATCGGCGCGTGCTCGAGGCGGGCGTGGATGTGGTCGTGGTCGCCGCCCCGCCCCACCTGCGGCCGCTGCACGTCGAGGAGGCCGTCGCGGCCGGATGCCACGTCTACTGCGAGACGCCCGCGGCCACCGACGTGGCCGGAACGCTGCGCGTCGGCGCGGCGCTGGAGCGGGCCCGGGCCGCCGGCCGGTCGGTCGCGTCGGGGCTGCACGCCCGCCGCGACGCGTCGCTCGTGGCCGCGATCGATCGCCTCCGGACCGGCGCCCTCGGAGCGCCACGGCGGGTCGAGGTGCAGGCGGTGCTCGATGGCCCGTGGCGGCTGCCGGTGCAACCGCAGTGGACCGCCGCGGAGGCCCGCCTGCGAAACTGGATCACGGACGACGCCCTGTCGGGCGGAGCGTTCGTCGAGCGTCACGTCCACGCCCTCGACCGCGCCCTGTGGGCGCTCGGGGACCGGGAGCCCGTCGCCGCCGAGCCGCTGCGTGGTAGCCGGTCGGCGGCCTGTGCCGTGCGGTATCGCTTCACCGACGGCGTGGAGATCGTCGCCGTGCAGGCGGTCGCGGGCCGGGGGGGCACGAGTCGCGAGACGGTGGTCGGGAGTGGCGGCAGCTGCGAGCTCCGGCTGTCGGGCGACGGCCGCAGGTATCAGGCCACCATGGATCGTTTCCTGGCGGGCATCCGGTCCGGTCGGGCGATGGACGACACCGCCCTCCTCGTCCGCGGCACGCTCGCGGCGATCATGGGCCGGCTCGTGTCGGCCTCCGGTCGGCCGCTCGCGTGGGAGGCACTGGTCGCCCAGGCGACCCCGCCGCTCCAGGTTCCCAAATCGGCAGGAGCGTGAATCTCGGCGGCGTTTGCCGTCGATACACCTACCATGGCTGCTTCCCGCGCCACCGTCGTGCAGTCGCTCAGCATCGCGCTGATCGTGTTCGTCATGCTCACGTTCGTGCTGGCGGTCACGACGTATCTCTTCGTCCGCCAGAAGTTCGACGCGGAGGCGGCCGCCGCCGCGGCGACCGCCCAAATGACCGAGGCGAACAAGGCTCGCGACGCCGCCGAGGCGGATAAGAACGAGCTGAAAGGCCTGCTCGGATTCCGAGATGCTCAGGCAAAGCCGGTCACCGAGATCAGGACCGAACTCCTCGAGTATTTCCAGAAGAACGGCCAGGAGGCCGAAGCGACCTCGTACGACCTGTTCAGCAAACGGCTGTTGGAGTCGAACGAGGCGAAAGACAAGGCTGTCGCAGACCAGAAGCGCAGGAGTGAAGACCTCGACAAGGAGTTGAAGCTCGCACGCGACGCCGCCGCGAAGCGGGAGAAGGATCTCGAGGCCCAGGTCAAGAAGAAGGAGGACGATGCCGCCGCGCTGAAGCAGGATTTCGACGCCCGTCGGCAGGAGCACGAGAAGCAAAGCCAGCGGCTGACCGCCGAGCAGCAGAAGGCGTTCGACCGGGCCAGCAAGCTCGACCTCATCGAGCAGGAACTCGCGAAGGGCGAGAGCGATTCGCAGCCCCTGCTCTCGGCGGGGCGGCTGGCGCGGTACAAGACCCAGCCCGCCGAGGGCCGCATCGCGATCCTCTACGAGGAGCTCCGCGACCGCGAGCGGCTGATCAACCGGCAGAACCAGGTGCTGGCCGATCTGCGCGTCGCCGACAAGGCGCTGCAGGACACGGTCCTCGCGGCCACACCCCAGGACGATCGCATCGACGGGTTCGACGGCCGTGTGCTGTCGATCAACGAGATCGACCGCACCGTGCTCCTCGACATGGGCTCGACCCGCGGCCTGCGGCCCGGCCTCGTCCTGCGGGTGTACGACCCGGGCGACGCCCGGCCGCAGGCGGGTGATTTCAAGGCCGTCGTCGAGGTCGTCGCCGTGGAGAGCAGTGCCCTGGCGCGGGCCAGGATCCGCTCGGCGGGGGTCGGAAATCCGATCCTGTCCGGCGATCGCGTGGCCACCAGCCTGTGGTCCCCCGACGGGACGTTCGAAGCCGTGATCGTCGGCTTTGTGCAGATCGACTCGGATCCGAAGCAGGACCAGGATCGCCTCCAGGAACTCGTCGAGCGGCTCGGCGGTCGGGCGGAGCCCTCGGTGTCGTCCACGACCACCATGCTGATCGATGCCGGGCTGCCGCGGTCGCCGGGCGGCGTGCTGGAGCGGGCCGCCGGCTGGCGGGCGACCGACGAGGCCCGGCGTGACAAGCAGATCAAGGAGGCCCGCCGCCTGGGCATCCGCGTCGTCGGGGTGGATGCGTTCCTCGACATGATGGGACTCGATCGCGAGGTCCTCGATTCCAACCGGCTGCCCCGGCCTGCCGGGCGACCCGCTCCTGTCGCCGGCGAAAACGTGGCATACTGACGGCGAGCCGCACCGGGCACTGGGCATTCGGAGGCGGCCGTCACGCCCTCTGGAGCCACAGCCGTGCGTATCGCTTCCGCGTTGCTTCGTCCCCTTTCGGCCGCGGTGATCCCGCTCCTCGTGAGCGCCGCATGCCTCGCCGGCGTGTCGCGTGCCGACGATGCCGGGTTCGTTCCGATCTTCGACGGCAAGACGCTCGATGGCTGGGAGGGGGATCCGGCGTTCTGGCGGGTCGAGGACGGCGCGATCGTCGGGCAGACGACCGCCGAGAAGCCGACGAAGCTCAATACGTTCCTGATCTGGCGCCGGGGAACGCTCGACGACTTCGAGCTGAGGCTCTCCTACCGGCTCACGGGCGGCAACAGCGGCGTCCAGTACCGGAGTCGCGAACTCAAGGACGTGGCGCCGTTCGTCGTGGGCGGCTACCAGGGCGATTTCGAATCCGGGACGAAATACTCCGGCATCCTGTACGAAGAGCGTGGCCGCGGGATCCTCGCGCTGCGCGGCCAGCGGATCACGATCGGCCCGGATGGCACGAAGACGCCCGGGGAGCCGATCGGCACGGCCGAGGACCTCCAAAAGTCGATCAAGCTCGGCGACTGGAACGAGCTCAGGATCGTCGCCCGTGGCAACAGGCTCCAGCATTTCATCAACGGCCAACTGATGTCGGAGACGACCGACGAGCAGGCCGACAAGCGGTCGCTCGAGGGCATCCTCGCGCTGCAGCTGCACCAGGGGCCACCGATGAAGGCCGAGTTCAAGGACGTCCAGCTCAAGCGGCTGAAGCTCGCCGACGGCCGGAAGAAACTCGTGATGGTGGCCGGCCGGCCGAGCCATGCGCCGGGGCAGCACGAGCACCGCGCCGGGGTCCTGCTTTTGGAAACGTGTCTCGACGCCGCCGGTCTGCCGCTCGTGACGGCGGCCTACGACGGTGGCTGGCCGGCCGATCCGACCGCCTTTGACAACGCCGACGCGATCTTCTTCTTCGCCGACGGCGGCGGCGGTCACCCGGTGCTGCAGAGCAACCGCCTCGGCCAGGTCGATGCCCTCGCGAAGCGCGGCGTCGGTATCGCCTGCCTGCACTATGCGGTCGAGGTGCCGAAGGAAAAGGGCGGCCCGGAGTTCCTCGGGTGGATGGGCGGCTACTTCGAGCCGCACTGGTCGGTGAATCCGCACTGGATGCTCGCGCAGACGGAACTCGCCTCAGGGCATCCGATCACCCGCGGCGTGAAGCCGTTCGAGACGCAGGACGAGTGGTACTACCACATGCGGTTCCAGGAGCCGCCCGCCGGCCTGACGATGATCCTCACGGCCGTGCCGCCCGATGCGACGCGCGAGCGGCCCGACGGCCCGCACAGCAACAATCCCGCCGTCCGGGCCGGCAAGGGCTCGCGCGAGGTGCTGGCGTGGGCCTACGAGCGGCCTGCCGGCGGCCGGGGTTTCGGCTGCACCGGCGCCCACTTCCACAAGAACTGGGAGAACGACGACTTCCGCCGGCTGATGCTGAACGCGCTGGTGTGGACCAGCGGCCTCGACGTGCCGAACGCCGGCGTGGCCTCGGGCGTCACGCCCGAGCAACTCGCCGCGAACCTCGACGACAAGCCGGCCAAGTAGGACAGGCTTCAGCCTGTCGCTTCCGAAGTGACCCCGAACAGGTGGAGGATCCTGCCGGCGACGTCATGCATGGCGAGCGGCCCGGTGACGAGGCCGGGCCGCGAGGTGATGAGGATCGTCTCGTGCGGGGCGGCCGGGTCGGGCGCGCCGTGCGAGCCCTTCACGAGCGACGTGTCGAGCGGGATGACGATCCGCGGGAGTTGCGCGCGGTCGAGATGCAGTTCGAGCGGGTCGTAGCCCGGCTTGCGGTGGATGTCGATGGTCCGGGCAAACTCCGGAGCCCGTGCGTCGTCGAGCCAGTACGGATAGGCCTGCCAACTGTCGAGCGCGCTGACCACCACGACGTCGCCGCAACGGCTCTCGGGGCCGGAGATGGGAGTCGTCGTCAGCCCTGCGGCGACGAGTTGCTCGCCCGACAGCACCGCCCCTACCCCCGCCCTGCCCCGGAACATGGCGGCGATCTCATCGACGAGGCCGCGGTCGGAGCCGTCGCGGAGGTAGACGTGGCCGACCTGGTGATCCGCCAGCGCCCAGGCGCGGCTCGCGGGGATGTCGAGCCGTTCGCGGCCGTCGGCGACACCGATCGCGAGATGTCCGGCCTCGCGGAGCGCGCGGTTGGGGTACAGCGCGTGCGAGACCGGTCGGATCCGGTATTCACCGGCCACGACCACGACGAGCTCGTCGCGGGGCACGAGCGCGGCGAAACCGTCCACGAGCGCGGCGATTTCGGCGTCGAGCTCGGCGCAGGCGGCGCGGGCAGGCGGGCTGTCGGGGCCCGAGCGCTGGGCCGCGTAGTCGAGGTGCGGCAGGTAGACGCAGGCGAAGTGCGGCGGTGCGGGAGCCGCCGCCGCGAGGAAGCTGGCGGCGATCCAGCGGGAGGATTCGATGCCCGCGACCGGCCCCCAGAACTTGTGGAGCGGGAATTCGCCCAGCGATTCGCGGAGCGTCGCATACAGCCCCTCCGGCCGCGTGTGGCACCACATCGTCTCGGTGCCGTCGGCGTTGTGCTTGGGGGCGGGCAGGCAGACGAGATCGGCGGTGGCGTGCTTCGATTGGAGCAGGAACCAGGCGGCCGTGCGCAGCTCGGGGCGAGACGTCTTGAGCCGGTCCCAGACCCGCGGCATCCGGTGGACCCCATCGGGGCTGATCCACATCTCGAGGTGCCGCGTGGGACGGTCGAACAGCCCGTTGGCCACGATGCCGTGCGCGGCTGGCAGCGCGCCGGTGGTAAGCGTCGCCTGCACGGGGCAGGTCACGGCCGGCAGGCAGGGGGCGAGCGGGACGCAGGTTCCGCTCCGGGCCAGCGCTGCCAGCGTTGGCATGAGGCCGAGGTCCTCGGACCGCAGGCCGGGAACCGTGAGGAGGAGAACGTGGGGCGCGACCGTCACGGCGTGGACGCCTGGCGGGCCTGGATCGTCACCGTGCCCTCGCGGGCGACGCGGCCGGCCGGCTCGCGGCATTCGATCTCACCGCGATAGGCGACGCTCCCGGCCCGCGTGCCGACCGCGGTGACGAGCAGATCGACCGAGTCCCCGGGCGACAACTGCGGCACCGTCTCGAATCGCACCTCGCCGGGGTAGACCTCCGCCGCCCGACCGATCGCCTGCACCGGCTCGATGCCTTCGGCGAAGAACAGCGTGGCGGTCACCCGTTCGGCGGTTTCCCCGCCGATGTTCCGCACCGCGATCCGCATCACGACCTGCTCCCCTTCGCTCATGAGCGATCGTGATTCGCGGACGTCGAACTCCAGCCGGGCAGGTTCGCCGGCCGCGAGCATTGCTGGAGCGGCTGCGGGGGCAGGGACCGGAGCCATGGCGGCCGCAGGCTCCGCCGGCGCGGTGGTCGGCGCCGGGCGGCCGTTGCGGTGCTGGACGCCGAACGCCGTCTTGATCCGGTTGAGAAGATTTTCACGTGCCGCAGGCGGCAGCGCGGGCCGGGCATGCACGACCGGCACGGGGGCGGCCTCCGTGCCGCCGGCGGAGCGGACGAGTTCCACGGTGGCCGCAGGTTCCGGGGCCGGATCCGTGTCTGACGCGGCGGGAACCGCGGGGATTTGTTCCGAGGGTTCCGCGGTCTGCACGGTGCTCGTCGCCGGCGGTTCGGCCACGACTGGGGTTTCAGCACCGACCGCGGTTTCAGCATCGACCAGCGGGTCCGGCTCGTCGGGAAGCGGCGGATCCGCCGGGATCGGGGCGACGACGGCTTTCGCCACGGCGACCTCGTCGGGGCACTTCGGCAACGGCGGAGGCGGTGCCGCGCGCACCGGCAGGTTCGAGGCGGCGATGCGTTTGCCGATCGGGCGTCGCCCTGTCGCCGCCGTCGCGGAGGTGGACTGCGCGACGATCGAATACGGCTGGTCGGATCCGGTCGTCGCCGGCGCAGCACGCAGCGAGGAATCTCCGAGGAGCGCGGCCAGCGCGACGAGCGCACCGGCTCTGGGCATCGTGCGAAACATGCGACTTGAGTCCTGTGGGGTGGTCTGATCCCACGGGTCATATCGGTTTTTCGGGTGCCGAAGTTTTGCGCGTCTGGTAGAGTTTTGCCGCCCAGGCCGCCCGGCCCCCCCCAGCTTTCCTCCGTGAGATGAGACGAATGCCGACCACATCCTTCCCCGCCGACGTCGCCGTCCCGACGAAGTGGCATGCCCTGGCGACGCGGGTGCTCGCGGACGGATCGATCGATCGCGACGAGGCCCGGGCGATCCTCGAGTCGCCCGACGCGGACCTGCTCGACCTGCTGGCCGCCGCGTGGCGGGTCCGGCATCGATACTTCGGAAACACGGTGCAGCTCTTCTTCCTCATGAACGCGAAGAGCGGCCTGTGTCCGGAAGACTGCGGCTACTGCTCCCAGTCGAAGGTGTCGGACGCCGACATTCCGCGTTACAACCTGCTCTCCGCCCCCAAGCTGCTCGAGGCCGCCCGGCTCGCCGCGGAGCGGCAGTCGAAGACTTTTTGCATCGTGATCTCCGCCCGCGGGCCTTCCGAGCGCGAGATCGACTTCGTGTGCGGGATCGTGCCCGAGATCAAACGGCAGTACGGCCTCAACGTCTGCGCCTGCCTCGGGCTGCTCTCCCCCGATCAGGCGCGGCGGCTCGCCGCCGCCGGCGTGGACAAGGTGAATCACAACCTCAACACGAGCGAGCGGTATTACTCCGAGGTCTGCACGACGCACACGTATGCCGATCGTGTCGCCACGCTCGAGGCCTGTCGCTCCGCCGGCCTGCAGCTCTGCAGCGGTGGCATCATGGGCATGGGCGAGACCCACGACGATCTCATCGACATGGCCTTCGACCTGCGGAGCATGAACGTCGAGTCGATTCCGCTCAACTTTCTCAACTCGATCGACGGCACGCCCCTCGAGGGCGTGAGCCGTCTGACGCCCCGCGACTGCCTGCGCGGCCTGGCGCTGATGCGGCTGGTGAATCCAACCGCCGAAATCCGGATCGCCGGCGGCCGCGAGATCCATCTCGGCAGCCTCCAGCCGCTCGGCCTCTACGCGGCCAACTCGATCTTCGTGGGCGACTACCTCACCACGAAGGGCCAGTTGCCGGAGGCCGACTACAAGATGATCGAGGAACTCGGCTTCGTGATCACGCGTGGCGCCGAGTCCGCCGAGCCGCCGCCGAGCGTGCCCCGCTGACCGTGCGGCGCATTGACGCTGTCGGTTCGTGCCGGCTCGGGCTTACCCCGTACCGTCTCGCTGGACGTTCGTGTGGTTGGAAGCGCGCCGGCTTCGGGCTCCCCATGTCCCGTCGCCGGACGTTCGCCTCCGCCCGACCAATCCGCCTGCGGCGGATCGGTGCCCGGCTCCGGCTCACTCGGATGTGCCTGCGCTCCGGCATCCATGCCTGCGCTGGTCACATACGCCGGCTCCCGGGACTCGGGGAGCCCGAAGCCTCCTCAACTCGTAGGCGTCATGAACTTTCGGCGGAGTCGGTCGGTGGGCACGCGCAGACACAGGGAGTGCTTGAGGACTTTCGGCGCCTGATCAAAACCCACGAGTCCTGTACTCTCAAGACGACCGGAGTCGAGCATGCCTACCGCCGACTCCGAATGCGGGCAGTTAAAACCTGCCCTGCCGCCCGCCGACGAGACATGGCGAGCCCGAAGCCGGCGCGCATGCTTGTGCTACGCCTCGCCGGCGTCGCCGAGGCTCATGAGGAGTTCCCCCATCTCGCCGGCGGCATGGGCCTGGCCCTGCCGGCGGGCCTCCTCGATGCCCTCGCGGAGCGCGCGCCGGGCGTCGTCGATGCGGCCGAGGGCGGCGAGTTGGCGCCCTGCCATGTGAAAGGCCGGCACGTAGGCCGGTGACTCGCGGGCCAGGGCCTCGAGGATCTCGAGGCTGCCGTCCGACTCGCCCGCCGACTCCATTTCGAGGGCGAGGCTGTAGCGGAGGAAGACATCGCCGGGATCATCGCGCAGCATGGCCTCGATTCGGGCGCGGCGGGTCTGGGTCATGGGGCGTCCTCCGCGGGGGCGACGGGGTTTACGAGGAGCACGCGGCGGCTCGCCCCGCCGCCACACACGGCGACCGCCCGTTCCGAGAGGCAGGCCACGGCGAGCGGCGCGGCGAGCGGCGTGACGGCGACGGGCCGGGTCACTTGGCGGCCGTTGGCGAGCGCAGCGTCGATTCGCCACAGGCCCGCCGTGCCGGGATCGCGGCCGTCGCCGTCGGCGGCGACCCAGAGCGTGCCGTTGCCGCGGCAGTAGGCGGCGTCACGGACCCCGATGAGGTCGAGGTCGAGGTCGAGGAGCCGCTGGCGTCCGGAGTTCGTGTGGAACGTGACCGCGGTCCCGGCCGTCGGGCTGTCGTCGCGCCGCGTGAACACGACCCACTCGTCGAACGGGCTCGGTGTGGCGGCCGCGAGTCGGTCGGCTTTGATCCCGGCCGGGCAGAGGCGGTCGGCGAAGCCGCCGAGCCGCGCACCGGCGATCGGTGCACGCACCACCGGCGGCAGCGGCGCGGGCAGGCCTACCACCGCGAGCCAGTCCCGCGTGTCGCTCACCACCACGTCGAGCGCCGCCCCCGCGGGTCCGGCCGCGGTGCCGAGCGGGACCGTTTGCAGAAGCCGGGCTGCGCCGGCGTCCGCTCCCGACGGCGCGAGGCGGAAGGCTCGGAGCGACCAGTCGCCGCCCGCCTGGCAGACGACCGCCAGCGTGTTGGAGTCGATGCAGGCGATGGCCAGCGGTCGCACCGGCGTGGTCGGGCCGCCGACGTCGAGATCGGAGGCCGAGATCGCCACCCAGCGCTTGGCCGGCGCGAACGGATCCACGGCGCCCACCGAGCGGGCCTGCTGGTCGAGAATGAAGAGCGTCTGTCCCGTGGCCGGCGCGGCCAGGCGACAGGCTCCGGGGATGTCATCGACGATCGTCGCCGCCGTCGCGGCCAGCGCCAACGGCGCGGGAAACCCGGCGGCGAGCATCACGAGGAGCAGCCGGGGGAGACGCATCGGCTCACCCGCCCGCCGGCGCCGGCAGGCCATGCGCCAGCTCCCAGGCCGCGATCTCCGCGACACGCTTGAGCGACAGGCCGATGTTGTCGAGCCCCTCGAGCAGGCACGTCTTGCGGAACGCATCGACGTCGAACGAGCGGGAGAACCCGGCGTCGTCGGCCACCGTCTCGGCCCGCAGGTCGATGTGGAGGCGGTAGGGTGTGCCGGAGGCGGCTGCGGCGGAGGCGCGGCGGAAGAGTTCCTCCACGGCCGACTCGTCGAGCCGGATCGGCAGCATGCCGTTCTGGAAACAGTTCGAGAAGAAGATGTCGGCGAACGTCGGCGCGATGACGACGCGGAAGCCGTAGTCGGCGAGCGCCCACGGCGCGTGTTCGCGGCTCGAGCCGCAGCCGAAGTTGCGCCGAGCCAGCAGGACGCTCGCCCCCGCCTGTTCCGGCCGGTTGAGTTCGAACGACGGGTCGGGCGATCCGTCCGGGAGGAACCGCCAATCGAAGAACAGGAACTGGCCGAACCCGGTTCGCTCGATCCGCTTGAGGAACTGCTTGGGGATGATCTGGTCGGTGTCCACGTTGGCCCTGTCCAGGGCGGCAACGACGCCGGTATGCGACACGAACGAATCCATCGCGGATGCTCCCGGGAAGGTCAGCGGTAGTTCCAGCCGCGGATGTCCACGAAGTGGCCCGATACGGCCGCTGCCGCCGCCATGGCGGGCGAGACGAGGTGCGTGCGGCCTCCCTTGCCCTGGCGGCCTTCGAAGTTGCGATTGCTGGTCGAGGCGCAGCGCTGGCCCGGCGAGAGCGTGTCGGGGTTCATGCCGAGGCACATGCTGCACCCCGCCTCGCGCCACTCGAACCCGGCTTCGCGGAATACCCGGTCGAGCCCCTCCTCCTCGGCCTGCCGCTTCACGCGGCCGCTTCCGGGAACGACCATCGCATGCACCGTCGATGCCACGCGATACCCGCGGGCCACCCGGGCCGCCGCCCGCAGGTCCTCGATCCGGCTGTTGGTGCAGGAGCCGATGAACACGCGGTCGAGTGGGAGATCGACGATCTTCGTGCCGCTCCGAAGGCCCATGTACTCGATCGCCCGTGCAGCCGAGTCGCGATCGCTCGCGTCGATGAACGCGGCCGGGTCGGGCACGGCGGCATCGACGCCCACGACCTGCGCGGGATTCGTGCCCCACGTGACCTGCGGCACGACGTCGCCGGCGGCATAGACCTCGACCCGGTCGAAGACCGCCCCCGGGTCGCCCGGCAGGGTCTCCCAGCGGGCCACCGCCCGCTCGAAATCCCGGGGAGCGAAGTCGCGGCCCCGCAGGTAGTCGAACGTCTTGTGATCGGGGGCGATCATGCCGGCCCGCGCGCCGGCCTCGATCGACATGTTGCAGACCGTCATCCGCTCCTCCATCCCGAGGCTGCGGATGCATTCACCGGCATACTCGATGACGTAGCCCGTCCCGCCCTCCGTGGACAGCCTGCCGATCAGGAACAGGACCAGGTCCTTCGCGGTGATGCCCGGAGCCAGAAGGCCCTCGACCCGGACTTCGAACGACCGTGGCTTCGACTGCCGCAGCGTCTGCGTGGCCAGCACGTGCTCCACCTCGCTCGTGCCGATGCCGAACGCGAGGGCGCCGAACGCGCCGTGGGTGGCGGTGTGGCTGTCGCCGCACACGATCGTCATCCCGGGCTGTGTGATGCCGAGCTCGGGGCCGATGACGTGCACGATGCCCTGATCGGCGTCGCCGAGGTCGAAGAGCCGGATGCCGAACTCCCGGCAATTCGCCCGCAGCGTGTCGATCTGCTGCTTCGATACGGGGTCGGCGATCGGCAGCCGGCGGTCGGTCGTGGGAACGTTGTGGTCGGGCGTGGCGAAGGTCGCCTCGGGCCGGCGCACGCGGCGACCGGCGAGCCTCAGGCCCTCGAACGCCTGCGGGCTGGTCACTTCGTGGACGAGGTGGCGGTCGATGTAGAGCAGCGGTTGCTCACCGGCCGGGGAGCAGACGAGGTGGTCGTCCCAGATCTTGTCGAGCAGGGTGCGGGGCGTGTGCGGCATGCCGCTCAATGTAGCGGCGCAGGCGTCGCGCTGCCACCGGCCGCTACGCGGCCCGCCGCTGGATCGTCCGCGCGGCGAGTTCATCCACGCGCGACTTGTCGATCCGCATCCAGAGGGTCTGGCCGGACCGACCGGCGACGGGCATCTCCACGAGCACCGTCGTGCGGGGCGTGGTCAGCCGCTGGATGAAAAACCAGCTTCGCTCCAGATGCCGCTCATCGTTGTCGGCGGCGACCAGCACGAGGTCGAACGTGCCGAGGTGGTTGCACAGGCGCGCGAGCGAGGCATCCACGTTGCCCGGCACGAGCTGCACCCGTCCCAGTTGCGTGAGCCGCCGATGCGCCTCCTTGAGGGTCACGCCGGGCGAATCGCCCGGCAGCCGGCCCTCGAACCGGTCGAGGCCGACGTACTGCACGGCATCGCCCTCGGACGCCTTCACGAGCGACAGCATCCGCTCGGTGCGCTTGAGCGTGCCCAGGCCGAGTTCGAGAATCCGCTTCGGCGGCTCGCGGCGCACGAGCCGAAGCAGCGGTCGATCGCCCGCAGGCTGCGAGCACCACGTGAGCCAGAGCGTGCCGAACCAGCCCAAGGTCGCCATGGAACTCCCGCTGTCGAGGCCCGTGCGTTGCCGGCACCCCGTGCCGACTCCCGTGGAGGTCGGCAACCGGGACGATGAAACTCGAATCACGGCGACCGATCCGGCACACCTTGCCCCAACGCTAGTTTTTCCCGGGGGCCGAGCCGGCGTGGATCTGGTCCAGTGCCCGCCGCGCGGCATCGCGGACGCCGGGCAGCGGATCTTCTTCGGAGACGAGTTCGAGCAGCGGCACCGCCCCGGCTGCCGCCGGGCCGATGTCGCCGAGCGCGACGGCGGCTTCGAGGCGGGCGAGATCGTTGTTGGACCGCAGGGCGCGGCGCAGGAGCGGCACGGCCTCGCCGAACAGGCTCGTATTCCCCGGTTCGATCTTCAGGGCCGCCCAGATCGCGACGGTGGCGAGGAGTTCGTCATCCGCCGATGCCAGGCCGCGCAGCGTGGCAAACGCCGACGTGGCCGCCGGACCGATCCGGCCGAGCGCGTACGCGGCCGCGTAGCGGAGCCCTGGAGGGCCATTCGCATCGCCGACGATCTGCGCCAGCCGCGGCACCGCCACGACGCCCGCCGGCCCCACGGCAGCGATCGCCACCGCCGCGTCGCCTCGATGCGTCGGATCCGGGTCGTCGAGCGCCTTGACGAGTGATTCGAGGGCATCCTTCGAGAGCGGACCGATCGCCGCCAGGATCTCCAGCGCGGTGCCGCGGAGCGACTCGTCGCCCAACGCCTTCTCGAGCGGTTCGACCGCCACGGCGCCGGCCCGGGCGAGCGCCGCCGCAGCTGCCGTGCGGACTTCCGCGGCCGGGCTCGACAACAGCCGGACATACTCGCCGGCGAGCCGCCCTTCGGTGGCGTCGTCGATGCTGCCGCAGAGATCCGAGAGCGCGGAGATGGATGCGGTTTGGACGCCGGCCTTCGGGCTGGCGAGGCCGGCCGAGAGCCTGTCCACCGCCGCCTTCACGAGCTCCGTGTCGTCGGGATGGATCCGTGCCCGCGCCCAGGCCGCGATTGCCGCCAGGAAAGGATCGTCGTCCGCGGCCGCCGTTTCGAGCGCGGCATCGGCATCCTGGGCCCGAAGTCGGCCCAGGGCGAACGCCGCGGCGAACCGCAGGGATCCCTCCGGCGAGGCGAGTGCGGCGGCGATGTCGCCCGATGCGGGCAGCGCGGGCTCGCCGATCGACGCCAGCGCCATGATCGCCTGCATGCGCTCCTCCGTCTGGCCGGCCGAGACGCCCTCGCGCAACAGCGGCACCGCCGGGGCTGCCGCGGCGCCGATCTCCGCGAGCGCCACCGTCGCCCAGTATCGCGACTGGGGGTTCTTCAAGGCCTCGGTGAGGAACGGCACGGC
Source organism: Pirellulales bacterium (assembly GCA_040397685.1). Classification (GTDB taxonomy): domain Bacteria; phylum Planctomycetota; class Planctomycetia; order Pirellulales; family UBA1268; genus RGVT01. The sequence continues at coordinate 17,407 of JBBAVM010000017.1, read as the reverse complement.
CTCGGCGCCGAGGTCGGCGAGTGAGTGCAGCGCCGGCAGGACCACCGAGGGATCGGCGTCGGCAAGACGGGCGCTCACGAGCGGCAGGTAGGTGCCCGGTGCAGGCTGGAGTCGCTTCAGCGCCCGGAGCACGGACCGCCGGACGCGCGGATCGGGATGGGTCAGTTTGCCGACCATGGCGACGCCGGCCGCGTCGTAGGCCGCGCGGTCCGCGGCGGGCGTGTCGGCATCGAGCTGGTCGTCGGTGCGGATCAGGCCGATGGCCGCCGCCGCCTGCGTGGCCACGATCGGGTCTTGGTCGTCGAGCAGCTTCACGAGCAGCGGCACCGCGGCCACGGCATCCTCGCCGATGAGGCCCAGCGCCCGCGCGGCGTGCCAGCGGACGCGGGGAAGCGCATCCGCCGCAGCCTTCACGAGGTCGTCGAAGGCAGGCCGGGCGTTTTGGCCGAGCGCCGCCAGCGCGTCGATGGCCAGTATCCGCGACTCCTCGTCGTTGGCCGCCGCGAGGGCGGCCCGCAGGCGGTCGATCCCGTCGTTCGCCGACGCCTCAACGGCGGGCGCGGCCGCCGGAGGAGCGACGGTCTCCCGCACCACCTCCACGGCGACGGGCTTGGCGGGGGGCGCCGCGGGCTGGCTGCAGCCAGCGAGGGCGGCGGTCACGATGGTCGCGTTCACGGTCCAACGGTACGGAATCATCTCACCCAGTCCTCCGAGGTTTCCGCAGCGAGTGATCGGCGTGTCAATCCGCTGTCGCCGCTGTCCGATGCCGTGAGTATACTCCGGTCACGTTTCCGGCCCGGGCAGTGTGGCCGCGAGACGGAGTTTTTTTCCAGTCCGTTTTCGTCCTGTGATGCCGGAGGCGCAGACGTCCATGGCTCCCCTGTCGCACTTTCGCCGTGTGGTGTTCGTCGTGGTCGTGAGCGGGGCGTGGGCGTCGATCTTCGCGCCCGGCGTGGTCGCCCAGTGGGGTGGCTTCGGCATGGGGGGCTGGGGCATGGGTGGGTGGGCGTCCACCGCTCAGCAGGGTGCCGCCGACGGCGTCGCCGCCGTGGTGCGTTCCGAGGGCTACGCCAACCTCAAGAACTCCGAGGCGGCCAAGAACTGGGAGGACGCGAAGACCAAGGAGATCGAGAACAAAATGCGGTGGACGGAGACCTACTTCGAAATGCGGAAGACCAACCGCGAAGCCCGCGCCGCCGAGGCCGGCCCGCCGGTCACGCAGGAGCAGGCGATCCGCATGGCGAAGATGGCCGCCCCGCCCCGCCTTGGCTCCACGCAACTCGACCCGGTGACAGGCCACATCCAATACCCGCCCGTCCTGCAGGACGACATCTTCAAGCCCTACCGCGAGGAGCTCGACACGTTGTTCGCCAACCGAGCCGCCACCGGGGGGAGCGTGCAGTACGAGGAGATTCGCCAGATCCAGGACACGGTCTCGAAGTTCATCGAGGTTCTCAAGGAAAACGTGGGCAACTATGCCGCCGGCGACTACGGCCGCGCCCGCACGTTCCTCGACAGCCTGGCCCACGAGTCCCGTCTCCCCGCGGGCTGACCGGCTTCACGCCGTCGATCGCGGGGCGTCGGGCGCCACGCGGACACGCCGCAGGAGCGGCACGGCGGCGAGACGGAGCAGGCTCGAGACGACGAATACCGTGAGGTAGGCGGTGCTGTCCTCGCCGCAGGCCCGCAGAAGCAGGCCGCCGGCTCCCGCCCCCACGACCGTCGCCACCGCCAGGCCGAGATTGTAGGCCGTGACGACGGCGGTCCGCTCCCGATGCGGCACGGCGTCGAAGAACAGAAGCGCGAGGGCGAGTTCGTAGGCCGCCCAGCAGATGCCGGCGATGAACTGCACCCCCATCAGGTATCCGACGTTGTCGGAGACCAGCCACAGCATCGCCAGCGGAATCACCGACAGGCCGCCGACGTGCAGCAGCCCCACCGACCCGAGCCGGGAACCCAGCCGGCCGAGCGCGGGCAGCGCGATCGCCTTCGCGAGAAACTGCGTCGCGATCACGAGCATGAAGGCGTGGTAGGAGAAGCCGAGCTCGCGGAGCATGTACGGCGTGAAGTAGGGGCCGGAGAAGTGCGCCCCGAAGGCCAGCACGCAGGCATAGGTGACGAGCGACCCGGAGGGTGAGCGGGCGATCGAGCCGACGGCCCGCTTCAGCCGCGTGGGGATCGCCTGCAGGCCATCTCCGGCGGGGGTGCGTTCCGGCCGGTGCATCTCCCGGCAGCTGGCCAGGAGGAGCGTCGAGACCAGGCGGCAAAATGCGGCCACGCTGAAGATCACGCCGAAGGCCGGCAGGGTGGCGTTCCGCGCCTCGCCGATCTGGAGGACGATCCCGCCGGCGACGAACCCCGCGAACACACCGAACTGGCCGAGGCGGTTCCGCTGGGCGAAGAACGCCGTGCGCATCCGCTCCGGCACAAGCGTCCCGATCCAGGCGTTCCAGGCCGGGCCGCCCGCCATGCCGGCCGACCAGTAGACGCTCGCGGCCACGAGCAGTTCCCCGAGGGACGCGTGGCCGCGGATCGACCACACGACCAGCGGTATGAAGCTCAACGACTGCACGAGGGTGCATGCCACGCACCAGCCGCGGTTCGTGCCCAGCCGTGACACGGCGAGCGGCGTCACGAGCTGGACGACGGCGCCCACCAACACCGGCAGGCTCGCCAGCATCCCTGCGGCGACCGGCCCCAGGCCGAGCGCGAGGCCGAAGGCCGGAATGAAGGTTTCGCCGCAGCCCACCATCACGCTGAAAGCCGCCGCATCGGCCACCGAGGCCCACAGGTCGCGGCGCAGGGCTCCGCGTGGCAGCAACGGTGCGAGGACGGCCCGGATCGACTGCGAGAGATGGGTGAGCAAGACGGCGAGTGCCGGGGAAACAGCCAGGAGTGGACTCTCTGTTTATACTTCCCCGACACCGGTGGCGTCACAGCCGCACGGCGGCTTTTGGACGCACGACGACCGCGCACACGAAGGAGTGGCGATGAAGGCATTGGTGACGGGGGCGACCGGGTTCGTGGGACCGCGGTTGCTGCGGCTCTTGGATCGGCCCGTCGCGCTTTCGCGCGATCCCGATCGCGCCCGCCAGAAGATCGGCCACCTCTGCGAGCGGATCATCCGCTGGGATCCGCTGCAGGGCCCGCCGCCGCAGGAAGCGTTTGCCGGCATCGACACGGTGCTGCATCTCGCCGGCGAGTCGGTGGCCGAGGGTCGGTGGACCGCCGCGCAGAAGGCCCGGATCCGCGACAGCCGGGTGGTCGGCACCCGCCATCTCGTGCAGGGCATCATCCAGGCCGCAACGAAGCCGAAGGTGCTCGTGTCGGCGTCGGCCGTGGGCTACTACGGCAACCGCGGCGACGAGGAACTCACCGAGTCGGCCGCCCCCGCCGACGATTTCCTCGCGCGGGTGTGCGTCGAGTGGGAACGCGAGGCCCACGTCGCCGAGCAGGCGGGCGTCCGCGTCGTGTGCGCGCGGACGGGCATCGTGCTCGGCTCGGGCGGTGGCGCCCTCGGCAAGATGCTGCTCCCCTTCAAGCTCGGTGCCGGTGGCCCGCTCGGCAACGGGCGGCAGTGGATGCCCTGGATCCACGTGGCCGACCTCGCCCGGCTCTACCTCCACGCCGCCGACACGGCGTCGATCGCGGGCGCGATGAACGCCGTCGCCCCGAACCCCGTGCGGAACACCGACTTCACGAAGGCGCTGGCGCGGCAGCTCCACCGCCCCGCGTTCATGCCGGCCCCCTACCTGGGCCTGCGGCTCGTGTTCGGCGAGTTCGCTCAGGTGTTGTTCGCGTCGCAGCGGGTCGTCCCGCAGGTGGCCTACGACACCGGCTTCGTGTTTCAGTACCCGGACATCGCGGCCGCACTCCGCGAAATCCTCGCGCCTGCGGCCTAGGCGGGCGTCGCGGCGCGGGTCAGGCGGTCGCGGATGCCGCGCCAGGCGTCGGCGTCGGGAGGTGCATCGACCACGATCGTCGCGAGGTCGCGCTTGTCGAGGGCATGCAGCGTCGCGTAGAGCATCGCCGCATAGGCGTCGGGGTCGGCCGGCATCGGCACGATCACGAGATCGCGCGACGCCGCGAGCCGGCGGACATCGGGGGTGCCGGTCGCGGTGGTCAGCCAGCCGACCCGCTTTCCCGCGGCGAGGAGCGCGGCCACGCGGGCGGCCGGTTCGGCAGGCACTTCGAGCGGGGTGCGCGGGGCGTAATGGCGGGCCAGTTGGCCGGGCGCACGGGCCGGGCCGTCCGGCCCCGGGGGGGCGCGCTCGGCGACGACCGCGGACAGCGCCGCTGAGAGCTGCCGGGCGCCGATGGGCCCGGGCCGCAGGACGAGCGGAGGCTCGGTCGTGCAATCGACGACGGTTGATTCGATGCCCCGCGTGCAGGGGCCGCCATCGAGGATCAGATCGACGCGGTCGCCGAGGCTTTCGAGCACATGCGCGGCGGTCGTGGGCGAGATGGCGAGCGACCTGTTCGCGCTTGGCGCGGCGAGGGGGGCGCCGACTTTTTCGATCAGGAGTCGCGTGAGCCGGTGAGCCGGGCAGCGGATCGCCACGGTATCGCCGCCGGCGGTGACCGTGGCGGCGACGTGCGGCCCGCGCGGCACCACGAGCGTGACGGGGCCGGGCCAGAACTCCGCGGCCAGTCGTTCCGCCGCCGCCGGCCACTCGGCCGCGAGGGTCCGCGCCATGGCCGGGTCGGTGACGTGCACGATCAACGGGTTCGTCGCCGGCCGTCCCTTCGCGGAGAAGATGCGCGCCACCGCCTCCTCGTCCGTCGCCACGGCGGCCAGGCCGTAGACCGTTTCGGTCGGGATCGCCACGAGTCCGCCGCCGGCGAGCACCGCCGCGGCGCGATCAAGCGCGGCCGTCGTGGCGGGCGCCGGCGCGATCTCCGACTCCGGCCAGCGGATGGGCAGCACGTCGGGCAGCGGTCGGGGCATCCCGTCAGGTTGCAACGCGGGACGGCCGAGAGCAAGATGGGCGTTTTGATCCCCTGCCTCGACCCGACCCCTTGCTCTTCCGGAACGTGCGCGTGGCTTCCTCGCAGTCTTCGGCCGCGACCCCCGTCGTCGGCATCGTCATGGGCAGCCGGTCCGACTGGGCCACCCTCAAGCGGGCGGTCGAGGTGCTCGCCGAGTTCGGCGTGCCTCACGAGGCCGAGATCGTCTCGGCCCATCGCACGCCGGACAAGCTCGCCGCGTATGCCGCCGCCGCCGCCGACCGTGGCCTCAAGGTGATCATCGCGGGCGCGGGAGGGGCGGCGCACCTGCCCGGCATGATGGCGGCCCAGACCCACCTGCCGGTGTTCGGCGTCCCGGTCGAGAGTTCGATGCTTCGCGGCGTGGACTCCCTGCTCTCGATCGTGCAGATGCCCGCGGGCGTGCCGGTCGGCACGCTCGCGATCGGGCCGGCGGGCGCGGCGAATGCGGCGCTCCTCGCCGTGGCCGTGCTCGCGCTTGACGATGCCGCGTTGCGGGGGAAACTCCTCGACTATCGCCGGCGGCAGACTGAGCGTGTGCTCGCCGACAAGCCCGAGACGGAACTCCCCGAATGGTCCGACCGCCCCTCCGAGAAATGACGCGGCCGCTGCCGCCGGGCGCGACGCTCGGCGTGATCGGTGGCGGACAACTCGGGGCGATGTTCGCCATGGCGGCCAAGCGGCTCGGCTACCGTGTCGAGGCGATCAGCGATGCGGCCGACTGCCCCGCGAAGCACCACTGCGATGGGGTGCACGTCGTTTCGTATGCCGATGCCGAGGCCCTCGCGCGGATCGCCGCCGGGCTCGACGCCGTGACGTTCGAGTTCGAGAACGTGCCGGTCGAGGCCGCGCGGGCGCTTGCCGCCGTCGTGCCGTGCCGCCCCGCGCCCGACGTGCTGTTCACGACCCAGGACCGGGCCCGCGAAAAGGCCTTCCTCGTGCGGCATGGCTTCGCCTGCGCCCCGCATCGGCTCGTGCGTTCGCGCGACGAGCTCCGCGCCGCCGTCGCCGCGCTCGGCCTGCCGGCGGTCCTCAAGACCGCGGCCTTTGGCTATGACGGCAAGGGGCAGCGCAAGCTCGAGGCCGAGGGCGACGTCGATCCAGCCTGGGATGCCCTCGGGCCTGCGGAGTGCGTGCTCGAAGGCTGGGTCGATTTCGACTGCGAAGTTTCGGTCGTGGCCGCGCGGGGCCGCGCCGGCGAGGTGGCCGTCTTCGAGCCCGCGCGGAACGCCCATGCCCACCACATCCTCGACGTCTCGTCGGCTCCGGCCGGCTTGCCCGCGGCGGTGCTCGACGAGGCACGCACGACGACGGCCCGGATCCTCGCCGCGCTCGACGTGGTGGGGGTGGCCTGCGTCGAATTCTTCGTGACCCGCGCCGGAACGCTCGTCGTGAACGAGATCGCACCCCGCCCCCACAACTCGGGCCACCTCACGATCGCCGCCTGCGAGACGAGCCAATTCGAGCAGCAGGCCCGCGCCGTCTGCGGCCTGCCGCTCGGCTCGACGCGGCAGCTCGCCCCCGCCGCGATGGCGAACCTGCTCGGCGAATGCTGGGCCAACGGCGAGCCCGACTGGTCGGCCGCGCTCGGCGTGCCGGGCGTGAGCCTCCTGCTCTATGGGAAGTCGGAGCCGCGGCCGGGCCGCAAGATGGGCCACCTCACCGCGCTCGCGCCCTCCGTCGAGGAGGCGATCGCGAACGTGACCCGCGCCCGCGCGCTGGCCTGCCGCTCGGCTTCGTAGGACAGGCTTCAGCCTGGTATGCCTCATCCATGAAGCGCAACGGATGCAATAACTACCCGCATTCGGAGCCGGCGGTAGGCATGCTCGACTCCGGTCGTGTTGAGAGTTTCTATCTCGTGGGTTTTGATCAGATGCCCATGGTCCTCAACGACTCCCTTCGTCTGCGCGTGCCCACCGACCGACTCCGCCGAAAGTTCTTGGAGCCTACGAATCTAGCGCCTACGAGTTGAGGAGGCTTTGGGCTCCCCGTGTCCCGAGAGCCGGCGCGTACTTCCTGGGGCGTGACAGGCTTCCGCTTGTCATGCGTCACTGCGGCGCGAGTGAGCGGCCACGCCAGGCCGTCTTGAGGCCGAGGGCCTTGCGCGCGAGCGCCCACCACTGGATCGCAAGGAACACCGCGATCGCGAGCGGCTGCGCGACGGCGCTCGCCAGGCTCTGCTGGAAGCGCACCGCCGCGACGAGCCGCGGCAGGAGCGCGAGGCCGCAGGCGGAGCCGGCCGCGGCGATCGTCCACGCGGGCCAGCCCCGCCAGCCCGCGGCGAGGCCCGCGCCGACGAGCACGAAGGGCAGGATCTGGCCCAGCCCGAGCAGGAGCGTGAACGGCAGGATCGTGGCCGGCGCGCCGATGCCTTCCGTCGCGTTTTTCGCCAGGCCGCGCCACACGTCGAGGCTGCGGGAGTACATGCGGCAGGAGGCGATGTCGGTCGCGTCGAAGATGTCGGTCGCGAGCCCGGCCCGGCGGTAGGCGCGGGGCAGCTGGATGCCGTCGTGGAGCGAGGCCCGGATCGCGGCATGCCCCCCTGCCCGCTCGTAGTCGCGGCGCCGCGTGACGAACCACTGGCCGCAGCCCGCGGCGAGCCCGGGCGAGTTGTCCTGCCTACTGCGGGCGAGCGGGAGAAAGCCGAGCAGCACGAAATGGATCAGCGGCATGAGGAGCCAGTCGAGGAACGCGCCCGTTGCCTGCCGCGGAAAGCCACTCGCGAGCGCCGTGCCGGAGGCGTCGAGGAAGGCGATCGAACGGGAGATCGCGTCGGGGCTCGGCGAGACATCGACGTCGAGAAAGACCCACGTGTCGCGGGTCGCGGCCTGGGCGAGTTGCCAGCACGCGTGCTGCTTGCCGCACCACCCGGCCGGCAGGCCGGTGCCGTGGACGAGCCGGACGCGCGGGTCGGCGGCGGCGATCCGCTCCACGATCGCCCCCGTCCCGTCGGTCGAGTCGTCGTCGAGCACCACCAGTTCGAGGTCCACGTCGCGGCTCGCGAGCACGTCGCGGGCGAGCCGCTCGATCACGGCCGCCTCGTTGCGGGCCGGCACGAGGACGGAGACCCGCGGGGGTGGATCGCCGGCGCGCGGCGGCGGCGCGCGGCGGAACGCCCGGAGGTTGGCCAGCGTGAGGAGCGCGGGCAGCGCGGCCGAGAACACGGCCGCCGCGCCCAGGATGCCGAAGGCGGCCGGGCTCATGCCGATCCCTCGCCGCCGTGCGAGGGATCGAAACGCTCGCCGCGCACGAGTGCCCCGATCCGGCGCACGGCGTCGTACACGATCCCGACGCCCGTTCGGCCCGACAGCAGCGTCCGAAACGCGCGGGGATCGCGGCGGCAGGCCGCGGCGGCGAGTCTGTCCTGCGTCGCTTCGAGCGCGGCCGGGAGCGCGGCGGCCCATTCCTCGGCGGTGCGCTGGGCCGCGTCGGCGAGGCGGATGGGAGTCCCGAAGGCGACGAGCGCCTCCGGCAGACGTTCGGTCCAAAAGGGGTATTCGACGGCCAGGGGCACGACGAGACCGGTGGTCCGCCCCGCGAGCGCGTGTGCCGCGCCGGGGCGCAGCCGCACCGGCCGATCCCGCGGGTCGGCGAACTCCCCCTGCGCCGTGATCCAGAAGACCACGTCGGATCGATCGGCGGCGGCCCGCACCATCCGTAGAAACCGGGCCGATCCCCGCCAGCTGCCCGGATCGATGCCGATAAACCCGATCCGCTCGAGGAACCGATACTTGCCGAGCGCGCCGGCGTCGATCGGGCCGTAGCTCATGCGGCCGGGATAGAGGAGTTCGGCGACGGTGAGGAACACGAGCGGGTCCCACCAGCTCGGGTGGTTCGTGTAGAAGATCACCGGCTCGGCAGCGATGTCGGGATGGTCGCCGGCGAGGAGTCGCACGGCGTGGAAATGCCGCCGCAGGTAGCGACGCACGTAGACCATGAACCAGCGGTTCAGGCCGTGCGAGAACGGGGGCAATTCACGATCGTGCACGGGCGCCGATCCCGGGGGCTTCACACCGTGCAGGCGGCCCGCCGATCGCCGGCGTGATCGACGAGCTTGTCCTGATCGACGCAGTCGGCCGCGATCCAGCCCGACATCAGCACCATCGGCATGCCCGGGCCGGGGTGGGCCGAGCCACCGGCGAAGTAGAGCCCCTCGACGTCGGGCGACCGATTCGCCGGCTTGAAGGCGCCGAGGAAGCGGCCGTGGCTGGCCAGGCCGTAGATCGCCCCGTCGAGGACGTGGTAGCGGTCGTTGATGTCCTGGGGCGTGAGCGCCCGCTCGAACACGATGTGCCGGGCGAGGTCCTTCATGCCCGCGGTCTGCTCGAGTTTTCGGATGATCCGGTCGCGGTAGGGGGCCAGCATCTTCGACCAGTCGTGGTGCGGCCGCAGGTAGGGCGTGTGGACGAGGACGTACAGCGCCTCGCCGCCGGGCGGGGCGACCTCCGGCTCCGTGATGGCCGGGGCGCAGACGTAGCAGGTGGGGTCCGGGGCGGGCTCGCCGCGCCGGTAGATCGCCTCGAACTCCTCGTGCGGATCCTCCGAGAAGACGAAATTGTGGTGGATCAACTGCTCGTAGCGACGGTCGAGCCCGAGGTAGAGGACCACGCCGGAACAGGCCGGCTCGTACTTGCGGCGGTTGAGAAACCGCTCGCTCGCCGCGCCGTCCACGAGTTCGCGGTGGGTCCGCACGCTGTCGCAGTTGCTCACCACGACGCCGGCGGGGATCAGTTCGCCCTCGGCAGTTTCGACGCCGCGGACCCGACCCCGCTCGACCACGATCCGCCGGATCGGCGTCCGGGTCCGGATCTCCACGCCGAGGTCCACCGCCAGGCCGGCGAGGGCGCGTGGCACGGCCCCCGTCCCACCCCGGGGATACCACACGCCGTCACGCGACTGCATGTGCGCGATGCCGCACAGGACGGCCGGCGACTCGTCAGGGGCGCTGCCCACATACTGCGTGAAATGGTCGAGCATCTGCGCCGCCCGCTCGTCGGGCACGAACGACCGCACGGTGCCGGCCACGGTGTGGCCGGGACGCATGCCCATCACCTCCTTCACCACCGCCAGTGTCATGCTGCGGCGGGGATCGAACATGTCCTTCATGCCGCCGACGTTGCGCCAGAAGAAGAACTCGTTCGAGAGGCGATGCAGCCGTTCGGCCAGTTCCATGAACCGCTGATACCCGGCGCCCGAACCGCTGCCGGGTGCGTAGCCGTCGAGAATCCGCCGCATCTCCGCCACGTCTGCCACGAGGTCGAGCGTGGTGCCGTCGGTGAAGAAACTCCGCCACTGCGGATCGAGCGGGACGAGATCGAGCGCCGACTCGAGGTCGCGGCCGGCCTCGGCGTAGATCCGCTTGAGCACGCCCGGGATCGTGAGGATCGTGGGCCCCATGTCGAAACGGAAGCCCTGCTCCGCGAGCACCGCGGCCTTGCCGCCCACCCAGGCATTGCGTTCGCACAGCGTCACCGCATAGCCGCGGGCGGCGAGTGTGCAGGCCGCCGCGAGGCCGCCCAGCCCACCCCCCACGACGACGACCCTGTCCTGGTCACGGCTGGATTGTCTGGGGGCGGTGATCATGAGTGTCTTTCTGGAACGACTGAAGCGTGTCTGTGGAAATGATTCAAACGGTGGCGGCGGCGCCCGAGGATGCGACGAACCTTGCGGGCCGCGGCTTCGGCTGACCCGCCGGCAGCCCGAGGTCGTCGAGCAGGAGCGAGGATGTGATCCGGGCCGACGAGTAGATCACGGGCAGGCCGCTGCCGGGGTGCGTGCCGCCGCCGACGAGATACGCCCCGTCGAGGTCCTCGAACCGGTTGTGCGGCCGCATGTGGAGCATCTGGCCGAGGTCGTGCGACAGGTTGAACGTCGCGCCGCGATAGATCTCGAACTCCTCCTGCCAATCGTCGGGCGTCACCATCCGCTCGAACCGGATCCGGTCGCGGACGCCGCGGATGCCGATCCGCTCCATCTGGTCGAGGGCGACCTCTCGGTATCGCGGGGCCTCCCGCCGCCAGTCCACGTTCGGATGGCGATGGGTGACCGGAATCAGCAGATAGAGGGTGCTCATGCCCGCGGGAGCGAGCGTCGGGTCGGTGACGCCGGCATTTTGCACGTACATCGACGGGTCGCGGCCGAGCCTGTGATGCGTCTCGATGTCGGCGAGGTTCTCCCGGTAGTTCTCCGAGAGATAGATGTTGTGATGGGCGACGTCGTCGTAGCGGCCCTCGATCCCGAGATAGAGCATGAACGTCGAGCAGGAAAATCGCTTGGCGGCGATTTTGCGGTCGCTCCAGCGCCGGCGGAGTTCGTCGGGCACGAGGCGGGTCATGCTCCGGGCGAAGTCGGCGTTGAACACCGTCGCGTCCGCCGGATAGGAGCCCCGCGGCGTCCGGGCGGCGGTCACGCGCCGCCCCGCGAACTCGAGCGACTCGACCGGCTCGCCGTAGTGGATCTCGACCCCCATGTCCTGCGCGATCCGCGCCATCGTCGCCGACACGGCGCCGCAGCCGCCGATCGGATGATAGACGCCGTGCTCGTACTCCAGGAACGAGAGAATCGAGAACAGGCTCGGGCAGCGAAACGGCGACATGCCCAGGTACTTCGACTGGAACGTGAAGGCGAGGCGGATCCGCTCGTCGCTGAAGAAGGTGCCGAGTTCGGCGTCGAGGCTCTTCCACGGCTTGAGGATCGGCATCAACTTCAGGAGATCGGGCGTCGCGAGGTCGATCCAGCTCTCGAACGGCTGCTCGAGGAACGGCGCGAAGCGGGAGAACTTCTCGCGGTTGGCGGTCATGAATCGGGTGAAGGCGCCTCGGTCCGCCGGAGAGAGCCGCGACACCTCGGCCTCCATCCGGGCGATGTCGGGCGTGGCCAGAAGTTCGCCGCCGGCGCCGAACACGAGACGATATTGCGGGTCGAGCCGCACCATCTCGACCTCTTCACGGAGGTCGTGGCCGCAGGCGGAGAAAATCTCCTCGAGCACCCGCGGGTAGAGGAAGAACGTGGGGCCGAGGTCGAACCGGAAGCCCTGCGGCGACGTGATCGTGCTCGTGCGGCCTCCAGGCACGGTGAGACGCTCGATCACCCGCACCCGCACGCCTGCATTGGCAAGCAGCATAGCGGTGGCCAGGCCTCCCGGGCCGGCACCGATGATGTTGACCGTACGCGTCATCCGCACCCTTCCGCGGCCGGATGCCGGCGACTCTTGTCGTCGCCGCCACCGCAACGTCCTGCTTCCTGACGCCGTACTATAGGAGGCGCAGGGGGTCGGTCAACGGGCGCGGGGGCCGACGAGGGGTTCGATCAGTAGAACGGATAATAGGCCGTGCGCACCGGGCGGTACGCGCCGAACAGGCCGCGGCGATAGAGCGGCACGGCCACCGCCGCCGGGGCGTAGTAGGTCGTGACCGGAGCGGCTGTGACCACCGGCGCCGCAACCACGGGCGCCGCCGGGGCGTAGAACGCCGTCGTCGCGACCGGCGCCGGGGCGGCGTAGGTCGGGGCGACGTAGGTCGGGGCATAGTAACTGGTCACGGCCACGGGGGCGGCGACTTCCGTCACGACCGGCGCCGCGATGGGCATCGCGGCGGTCTCGAACACCGGGGGGCTGTAGGCGGTGACGGCGGCGTAGTTGCCGGCCGGCGTGTAGTTGGCGACATACGGGCCCGCGGCGGGCGCGAACATGGGGACGACCGGGCGATACACGACGACCTGCGCGGCGGCATCATCGGCGGCCAGCGGCAGCAGCACGAGGCTGACGACGGCGAGGGAGCGGAAGGTTTTCATCGGACGGATTCCCTGCGGGCGGGCGAGACGGTCGAACGACCTTGTTCGAAAAAGACCGCTCCATGGAGAATACGTCCGCTCGCACGGGCCTGCAAACCGCCGTCAAAGTCCGCCACCGACGTGTTGAACATGGGTGGGTGGCGACGTTTGCGCGGCGGGAAAGCCGCCGGTTTCGGGCATTCGCCGGGCACTGCCTCACCCTCACCGGAGACGACACTTTGGAGCCGTCGAAGCACGCCGATCCTCCGCTCGCGACCGGCGGGTTTGCACCGCTGGCGATCCTCCGTGCGCTCACCGTTACCAACGACAACGTGCTGCGGTGGCTCGCGATCGGCCTCGGCAAGAAGGCGGTGGCGGGCGGCGACGTGGCCCTCGTGCTCACCGTCGGCACCGCCGGGTTCGTGCTGCCGTTTGTGCTGCTTGCCTGGCTCGCCGGCTGGCTGGCCGACCGGTACCCGAAGCGGAGCGTGATCCTGTGGTGCAAGGCTGCGGAAGTCGTGATCGCCGCTGCGGCGGCCGGCGCCGTGGCCTGGGGCGTGCGTTCGGGAGGCATCGTCTTCGGCCTGCCGGCGGGGCTTTGGCTCCTCCTGGCGACGGTGACTGTGATCGGCTGCCAGGCGGCACTGCTCGCGCCGAGCGTGATCGGCACGATCCCGGAGACGGTGCCGGCCAGCCGGCTTTCGAATGCCAACGGGGTGTTCGCGCTGATCACGCTTGCCGCCACGCTCGTGGGGATGGCCGTGGGGAACTGGCTCGCCGACGGCACCGTCGTGCTGGGGGGCGATGGCATCACGGGCAGCGACGGGAGGATGCACTCGGCGCCCCCCTGGACGCACGCCATTCCGGCTGCCATCGCGCTCGTCGGGATCGCGGTCGCCGGGTGGGCGGCGGCGATCCTGCTCGTGCGCCGGCCCGCGGCCGACCCCACGGCAGCGCCGCCCTGGAATGCATTCGCACGGACGTGGGGCGATCTCGCCGAACTCGTCCGTCAGCGTGAACTGGCGGCGGCCGCCGCCGGGATCGTGTTCTTCTGGGCACTCGGCGCCGTGGCGCAGCTCAATGTCGATCAATATGCGACCGAGGCGGGCGCGGCTTCGCAGGGGCAGGTCGTGCCGCTGCTCGTCGCGCTCGTGGCCGGCATCGGCCTGGGCAGCCTGCTCGCCGGCCGCGTGTCGCACCACGGCGTCGATCTGGGGCTCGTGCCGGCGGGCGCCGCGCTCATGGCGGCGGCGTCGTTCGCCCTGGCGTGCGGGCCGGCGCTCCTGTTCGGTGCCGCGGCCGCGGGCTGGGCCTGGTGGTTCGCTGCGGCCATGCTCTTTGTGCTCGGCCTCGGGGCGGGCGTGTTCGACGTGCCGCTCGAGGCGGCGTTTCAGGAGCGCAGCCCCGCGGCCCGGCGGGGCGCGCTCCTCGCCGCAGTGAACCTGCTCACGTTCGCCGGCATGTTTGCGGCCTCCATTCTCTACGGGATCCTGCGGGCGCCGGTCGGAACGCCATCGGCTCCCCTGCTCTCCGCCCGGGCCATGTTCGGGCTGTTCGGGCTGCTCGCGCTCGGCGCGGCCGCCGCCGCGATCTACGCCGCCCCGCGGGCCGCGCTCAAACTGCTCGTGCGGGCGATCGTGAACGCAGGCTATCGCTACCGCGTCCGAAACCTCGAGCATCTGCCGGCCACCGGGCCGGTCGTCGTCGTGGCCAACCACCTCTCATGGCTCGACGGTTTTCTCCTGCCGCTCGCCGCCCCCCGGCCGCTGCGGATGGTCGTCTATGGCCCGAACATCAAGGGAAAGTTCCTGCGCATGCTCGCCGACCAGTGGCGGTTCATCCTCTTCGACCCGCGTCCCAAGTCGATCGGGCGGGCGCTCAAGGAGATCCAATCGGGCCTCGCCGCGGGGGACGCGATCGGGATCTTTTGCGAGGGGGGCATCTCCCGCACCGGTCAGATTCTCGGGTTCAAGCGCGGCCTCGAATGGCTGCTCGAGCGGGTCGAGGCCCCCATCCTGCCGGTGCACATCGACGGTCTGTGGGGCAGCGTGCTCACGTTCTCCCAGGGTCGCTACTTCACGAAACGGCCGAGGCTTTTCTTTCCCGACGGATTTCGTCGGCCGCTCACGTTGCGCTTCGGCACGCCGTTGCCGGTCGGGGCCCATCCGAACGCCGCCCGACTCGCCCTCCAGGAACTCTCCGCGGCGAGCGTCCGCGAGCGGATGCTCGACGCCCGCGCCACTCCGCCGGCCGGTGTGAGCCGGGCCGCATGGGCTGCCTATGCCGCGACGGCCGAGGCGTTCGACGGGGCCTGTCTCGTGCGCCGCGACGACCGGCTCGTGGCGTCGCTGGCCGCCGGGGAACCGCTGTTCGACAGCCTCGGGCGGCACTCGCGGGCGTTGCTCGGCATCCACGCGCGGGCCGTTGCCGCGGAGACGCCGGCCCGCGATCTCGCCGCGATCCTCGCGGCGGAGCGGGCCACGCTCTGGGTGGCGCGGGTCGAACAGGTGGCGGCGGTTGCGAGCCAGCCCGACGCGAGTGCGGGGCTGGCGGCCCACCTTGCGGTCGTCGTGATGCCGATCGGCCGCGTGGCCGATCTCGACGCCGCCCGCGCCGCGGCCGAGCGATTCAAGGCGGCGGCGGGCATCGATCCGGTCGTCGCCTATGCGCCGCCGGAGGCCGGCGGGCTCGTGGCGATGAACACGCCGCCGGCCCGGATCACCTGGGACCACGAGACGATCTCGAAGCCGGAGACGGTGGGCCGCGTGCTCAACGGCGTCGTCGTCTGGCCGCGGGCGTCCGATCGCGAA
This sequence comes from Pirellulales bacterium, assembly GCA_040397685.1. Taxonomy (GTDB): domain Bacteria; phylum Planctomycetota; class Planctomycetia; order Pirellulales; family UBA1268; genus RGVT01. The sequence goes on along the minus strand of JBBAVM010000017.1, from coordinate 1,841 downwards.
TCGCTCGGACTTCCATCCCTCGCGCCCCAGGGCATCGGCCTCGGCGAACAACGCACGCTCGTGATCTGCGCGACCCTCGACCCTCCGGCGGCGGTCACGCCGCGCGACGCCCGAACCGTCCCGGCCGTGCTTCTCGCCGAGGCCTTCGACGTGGACAACGACGGCTTCCTCGTGCCGCGGCCGGACTGACGGCGTGAGGGCGGCGTTGGACACGGCCGTGTTTTCCGGCCGAACCTTGGTGTCGGGCGTCGGCTACGGTATCCTTCCCCAACACGCACCCGTAGCTCAATTGGATAGAGCATCGGTCTACGGAACCGAAGGTTGAAGGTTCGAGCCCTTCCGGGTGTATTCGGCTCGTGTGGGACAGGCTTCAGCCTGTCGTGCCTTGAGCGTGGGATAGGCTTCAGCCTGTCGTGCCTTATCACGCCCCATCCGGCTCGGGGGAGCGGCGAAAGTCTCGTCGCCGGGCCGCGGCGGCCCAAGCTCCTCGAGCGTTCGCCGACTCCCCCTCGCCTTTCCTCTTCGGAAGCCCGAAGCGCGAGCGAGGAACGGGCCTTCTCCCTCGCTTGCGCGTCGGGCTTTCGTGGGGTGTTGCGCGTCGGGCTTTCGTGGAGCGGAGGAGGACCGGGATTCCTGTGTCCCAGGAGCCGGCGTGCCCGATTCGTCCCTGCCCGTGCCCGATTCGTCACTTTTCGGCCCGGGGCGAGTCCGGTTTCGCGGATCTCCGCCGCCCTCACTCACGGAGGCGGTCCATCGAACGCCGCGCGGCGTGTGGAATCCGTCTCGAAGTCAGGCCCTCGAGGTCCATGGAGAATCGCTCATGAGATGTGCCCAGTCCTGTTTCCCGTCTACCGCGTGGCGGTTGTCACGCGCGATGGGCCCCTGCGCGTGTGCCGCACTGCTGATCGCCCTCAGCGCAACCCCTCACGCGGTGCATGCCGGCTATCTGATCGACCCGGCCGGTGGAACGACGCTCTGGAACAGCGGGACCAATGTCGATGACGAGGTCGTGAGCCGTCCGCTCGGCTTGACCATGGATTTCTTCGGAACGCCGATCACGAATGTCTACGTCTCGACGAACGGAAATCTCAATCTGGACGGGTTCAATTGGTACAGCAATAGCACGCTGTCTTCCGCGCCTGCGATGATCGCGCCGCTCTGGGACGATCACTACATCTATCAAGGCACGACGCAAAAGATCACTGAAAAAGCCGTCGCCGGCCAGTACTACTCCGTGACGTGGGACGTGTCGCAGTTTTCCAACAACTTGCCGCGATTTCAGTTTCAGGCGGTGCTGTTCGGAGGAACGACCACGATCAATGGCACGACGTATCTTCCCGACGACATCGTTTTCGCCTACAACCGCGTCGATGCCGACTTTCGGGGTGGAAACGCCACCATCGGCCTGAGCGGCGGCGACGGGACATTCGCGACGTTGCCGGCATTCGAGCCGGCGGCCGGCTCTGCCGGGAATGCGCAGGCCGGGTTCCTTCCGACCGCGCCGGGTGCCCTGCTTTTAGCGCGGCCGGACGGATCCGGAGGCTACGGCGGCTCCTTCGTCACCGCCGTTCCGGAGCCCGCCGGATGGTGCATCGCCATCGCCGGAGTCGCTTCTGGCGGGATGCTTTTCCGCCGCCGGCGTGGCGCTGCGGCCCGCACCTCGTCGTGATGGTGTGCTGTCGAGCAGGCGGCGGAGTCGGTCCACGGTGAGCACCGTCCGGCTCCGCCGCAATGCCCGGTGACGGCGTGGGATAGACTTCAGCCTGTCGTGCCTTGAGCGTGGGACAGGCTTCAGCCTGTCGTGCCTTCAGCGTGGGATAGGCTTCAGCCTGTCGTGCCTT
>JBBAVM010000016.1:14906-44880 GCA_040397685.1 Pirellulales bacterium | reverse complement strand
AAGAAGCCGGAAGACAAGAAGCCGGAAGACAAGAAGCCGGAAGACAAGAAACCCGAGGACAATCTGTTTGACGACGAGGGGGAGGACGTGCCCGCCGGCGAGGGCGGCGAACGCACTGAGCGCCAGCCGATGAAGAAACAGCAGGAGCCGGCGAAAAACGCCCCCGACAACCTGTTCGATGAACCGGAGGCTCCCGCCGAGAAGGCCCCCGCGGAGGAACCGGCCAAGGCCGAGGACGATCCCTTCGCCAGCATCCTCGAGCCGCCGGCCGAGCCGGTCCGGCGGTGGATCGACGACACCGGCCGCCACGAAACGATCGGAAGGCTCGTCGAAATCCGCCCCGACAGCGTGAGGATCCTCAAGGACAACGGCCGCCACGCGACCGTGCCGCTCGGGCGGCTGAGCCAACACGACCTCACCTATGTGACGGCGACCGGCGAGCGGCTCGCGGCCCAAAAAGCCGCGGCGCCCGCCGTCACCGACACGGCCCGCCGGTAGCCCCGGTCACTTGTCGTCGAGGACCGCGACCGTCTCGAAGGCCTTGCCCTCGAGCATCTCGAGCGACGCGCCGCCGCCGGTCGAGACATGGCTCACCCGGTCGGCGTAGCCGAGCTGCTCGACGGCCGCCGCGGAGTCGCCGCCGCCGATGATCGTGATCGCGCCCTGCGCCGTGGCGGCCGCCACAGCATCGGCCACGGCCTTCGTCCCAGCGTCGAATGGCGGCATCTCGAACACGCCCATCGGTCCGTTCCACACGACCGTGCCGGCGGCGCGGATGATCTCGGCATACTGCTTCGCCGTCTCCGGCCCGATGTCGAGCCCCTCGAAGCCGTCGGGGATCTCCCCCGCCTTCACGATTTTCTTGTTCGCGGCCGCCGAAAAATCATCGGCACAGTGGGTATCGACAGGGAGCACGAGTTTTCCTTTTGCCGTGGCGAGCAGTTGCTTCGCGAGGTCGAGCTTGTCGGGCTCGACGAGCGACTTGCCGGTCTTGCCGCCCTGGGCGAGGGAAAACGTGTAGGCCATCGCACCGCCGATCAGGACGTGGTCGCAGATCGAGAGCAGGTTCGTGATCACGGCGATCTTGTCGCTCACCTTCTTGCCACCGAGGATCGCCACGAACGGCCGCTTCGGCCGGGCGATCGCGTCGGCGAGATACTGGATCTCCTTCTCGACGAGAAAGCCCGACACGGCCGGCTTGCCTGCGGCCTTCATCGCCACGGGCACCGCGTGCATGCTCGCCTCGGTGCGATGGCAGGTACCGAAGGCGTCGTTCACGTAGGCATCGGCGAGGGCCGCGAGACCGTCGACATACGCCTTGTCGTCGCCCTTCTTCTCCCCCTTGTTGAACCGCACGTTTTCCAGCACGAGCACGCCGCCGGCCGGGAGGGCCTTGGCCTTGGCCTGCGAATCGGCGCCGCCGGTGTCGGCCGCGAGCGTCACGGGCGATCCGAGGAGTTCGCCGAGCCGCTTCGCGACCGGCGCGAGCGAAAATGCCGGCTCATGTCCCTTGCCGGCGGGCCGGCCGAGGTGCGACATGAGGATCGCCTTGCCGCCGCGATCGAGGATCGAGCGAATCGTGGGCAGGGCCATCCTGATCCGACGATCGTCGGTGATCGCGCCGGAGTCGTCCTGCGGCACGTTGAAGTCCACGCGGACGAGCACGGCTTTGCCACGCGGGTCGAGATCGGCAACGGATTTTTTCGGCATGGGAGACTTCCTTTATTGAGCGCAGGCGGGAGAATCCGCCGCGAATCTACGCCTTCATGGTGCGACGGCAAGGGGAACGCGGGCGGACCCTTGCGTGGCATCACGATTTCGAAAGGCGGCCGGGGCGCCCGCCTCCGATCTGACCTTCGGGAAACCGCCGCGGGCCGATAGCCTGTCTCGAATGGCCGGTGCATTTTCAGGGCGACGCGGTGGGTATCGGCTTGCATGGCTTCTCGCCGGCCTCACAGTGGCCGGCAGCGCCCCGACGGCCGCCGAGCCCCCGGCGGCGGCACCACGAGCCGTCGATCTCGCCGTCAGCCGCGTCTATGTGCTCGTCGGGAAGAGCGGGCTCGTCGGCCACGTGCATGCGGTCGAGGGCCGGCTCGCGGCCGGGCAGGTGATGCTCGGTGCCCACGAGCAGGCCGGCACGATCGTGTTCGACATGCGGTCGTTCCTCGCCGACACGCCGGCGGCCCGAAGGATGCTCGGCGTGCAGGGTGAGATCGATGCGAACACGCAGCAGCAGACCAACGGCAACATGCTCGGCCCCGAGGTGCTCGACGTGGCCCGCCATCCGACCGCCCGGTTCGATATCCGCTCCGCCCTGCCTTCCCCGCAGCAGCAGCCGGGAAAGCCGCCCACCTACGACCTCGTCGGCACGTTCACGCTCCATGGCGCGACGCGGCCGCTCACGCTCGTCGCCACCGCCGAAGATGGCGGGACCGCCGTGCGGCTTCGCGGCGGGTTCTCGATCCGCCAGACCGACTTTGGCATGAAGCCGTATGCGAAGTTCGGCGGCATGGTGGGCGTTGCCGACGAGCTCAAAATCTGGGGCGACATCGTCCTCCCGGCCGTCGGGGCTCCGTGACAGCCATGATCTCCGCCTCAGGAATTACGAAACGGGCGATCCAGAGCCACTACGACCTGGCCACGCCCTTCTACCGCCTCCTCTGGGGTCCGCACATTCACCACGGCCTGGGGGATCGACAGGCTCGCGCCGTGGATCGACCCGGCCCAGGCGCTGTTCGTCGATCATTTCTCCACGCTCCTCGGAGCCTACCGCTCCGGTGCCATGCAGTACGGATGCTTCGTGGCCCACCGTCCGCCCGCCTGATTCGCCGCCACCCTCTCCTGGAGCCCCGCGCGGATGCAGGGATTCACACACACCGTCGCCCGCGCCGGCGGGATCGCCTTCGGCGTGGCGACGCACGCGCTCTTCGCCGTCACGGTCTGGCATCTCGTGTGGTTTCTCGCGGGGCACGGTCCCGGCGCCGGGACGCCACCCGCGGATGTCGCCACGACAGTGCGGGCGATCACGATCGACGCCATGCTCGCCACCCTGTTCGCAGTGCCGCACAGCGTCCTGCTCCTCCCAGCCGTGCGGCGCTCGCTCACGACCCGGCTCGTGCCGCCGGCGTTCTACGGCTGCTTCTACTGCGTGGTGACGTGCGTCGCGCTCGTCACGACCATTCGCGCCTGGCAGCCGAGCGACGTCGTCGTCTGGGCCTGGCCCGCGTCACTCGGGCCGTGGGTCACCGCCGCCTTCATCGGCAGCGCGCTCAAGGACCGGCGGCTCACCTTCTTCATCGGTGAACCCTATCGCGAGTATCAGGCCCTGGTGCCGGGGTACCCCGGCATGCCGTTCGGGCCGCTCGCCCGCGTACCGGCCGGTACCATGGGGCCATGACGCCGCCCGCCCCAGCCCCGCGCGACGACAGCCGCCCCGGCGGCCCGCTCCTCGTGGTCAGCGTGGTGACGCTCGCGCTCCTCGCCGCTCTGGCACCCTGGATCGCACGCTCCGCCAGCGCCGTCCTGTCGATCCCCACGACGACGCCGATCGAATGGGTGCCGGTGACGTTTGCGCCGCGGGTGGCCTACGACGCGTTCACCCGCGAATTCGAAAGCGGCGACGTCGTCATCGCCTCGTGGCCCGACTGCACGCTCGACAGCCCGGCCATCGACCGGTTTCTCGCCGTCGCCACCGGCACCGCCGCCCCGTGCGATTCAGAGGGCCGGCCCTGGTTCGAGGGGATCGCCACCGGCAAGACGGCCCTGGCGCGGCTCACCGAGCCACCGCTCGCGCTCGATCAAGATACGGCGCTCGAGCGGCTGCGGGGCGTGCTCATCGGTGCCGACGGCGCAACGACCTGTCTCGTCATCCCCTTCACGCGGGCCGGCCTCGCCGACCGGCAACGCGCCGTCGCCTGGATCCGCGACGTCCTCCTCAAGACGGCAACACCGCACGAAGCCGACCTCCATCTGGCCGGACCCGTGATCGACAACGTGGCGGTCGACGCGGCGAGCGCCGACAGCCTCGCCGCGTTCGGCCCGCCGGCCGCGGCGCTGATCCTCGCGCTCACATGGTGGTCGCTGCGGTCCCTGCGCTACGCCCTGCTCGTGTTCGTCGTGTCGCTCGCCTGCGTGGGCCTCTCGTTCACGTTCCTCCACGCCTGGGGCGACAGGATGAACCCGGTGTTGATCGTGATGCCGTTGCTCGTGCTCACGCTCGGCGTTTCGGGAGGCATCCATCTCGTCAACTATCTCGTCGATGCCCACGAGCACGGCCCGCAGCGCAGCGTGGCCGCCCGCGCCATCGCGATCGGCTGGCTGCCCTGTACTCTTTCCGCCGGCACGACCGCCGTGGGGCTGTTCTCGCTCGTGGTGAGCGAACTCGAGCCGATCCGCGTGTTCGGATTCCACGCGGCGCTCGGCGTGCTCGCGACGCTCGCGCTTCTGTTCCTCGTGCTCCCGGGAATCTTCGAACGGTGGCCGATTCGGAGGCGCTCCGGGCCGGCCGAGGCGGCCACAAGGGCCGAGTCACCGCTCGCGTCCCGGATCGTCCGCCGCGCCGGCCCAATCGTGGTCATCGCGACGCTCGCGATGCTCGGCACCGGCGCCGGCACGCCCCACATCCGCACGTCGGTCGCGATCGACACGCTCTTCACGCCCGAGAGCAGGGTCATCCGCGACTACGCGTGGCTCGAGCGGACGATCGGGCCGCTCGTGCCGGTGGAGGTGGTGCTGCGATTCGCCTCCGAGGCGTCCTTCCGCGCCGCTGAGCGGCTCGACCTCGTCCGCGAGGTCGGGGCCGCGATCGGAGGCCTGCCGGGCGTGACGGGCGTGCTTTCTGCGGCGACGTTCCTGCCGGACGGGCCGTCCGCCACAGGCCTCCGCGCCGCGGCACGCAAGGCCGTCGTCGCCCGCAAGCTCGAGCAGGGGCTCTCCGGCCTCACCGACATGCGGATCATCCGGGAGATCAACGGCGCTCAGCTCTGGCGGGTGACGGCCCGAACGTCGGCCCTGTCGGGTCTCGACTACGGCGACTTCCTCGCGGAGGTGCGCCGGCGCGTCGATCCGATCGTGGGCGCCCACGACGGGCCCGCGCGGGGCCTCACCGTGGAATACACGGGCGTGATGCCGCTGGTGAACGCGATCCAGAAGACGCTGCTCCACGACCTGTTTTCGAGCTTTCTCTCCGCCTGCCTCGTGATCACCCTCGTGATGATGGTCGCCGAGCGGGGCGTGATGGCGGGCCTCGTGGCCATGATTCCCAACGTGTTCCCGATGATCCTGCTCTTCGGACTCCTCGGCTGGTCGCGGCTGCCGCTCGACATCGGCAGCGTCATGACCGCCTCGATCGCGCTCGGCATGGCGGTGGACGGCACGTTCCATTTCCTCACGTTCTTCCGCCGCGGCCTCGCCACCGCTTCCGACGGACGCCCCGCCGGCCTTGACGAGCGGATCGCGGCGGTGCAGGCCGCGTTTCGCCATTCGGCTGCCGCCCTCACCGAGAGCGCGATCGTGTGCGGCCTGGGGATTCTCGTGTTCGCCGGGAGCTCGTTCGCCCCGTCGCGCCGGTTCGCCTGGATGCTCTCCCTGCTCGTGGCCGCCGCGCTCGTGGGCGACCTCGTCCTGTTGCCGGCCCTGCTCACGAGCCCGCTCGGACGGTTTTTCAGGCCGGCATCTCGACCACGGCCTTGATGACACCGCTCGCCGGGTCGAGGAAACCAGGAAACGCCCTGATCGTGTCGGCGAACGGGATGCGGTGCGTGATCCAGGGCCGCGTGTCGATCCGCCCCGCCTCGATCAGGCCGATGATCCTCGTAAAATCCCGCGACAGGGCATTGCGGCTGGCAAGGAGCGTGAGTTCGCGGCGGTGCATCACCGGCGCGTGCGGAAAGGCGATCTCGGCCTGCGTGATGCCAACGTAGACGACCCGGCCGCCGAAACTGCAAAACTTCAACGCGTTTGCCATGCTCACGTTGCTCCCGGTGGCGTCCACGACGACGTCGCACATCCTCCCGTCGGTGAGCGCCGCCACCGCCGCCTCGTCGGCGCCGTCGCCCAACGCCGTCCCAGCGGCGGTATGGCCTTTCGCTTCAATCGTGTCGGCGATCCCCATCTTCTCGCGGACGAAGGCGAGCCGGCTCGCCGCCATGTCCATCACGATCACCCGGGCTCCCGAGAGCTTCGCGAATTCGACGGCCGAGAGCCCGATCGGGCCCGCGCCGATGACGAGCACGTTTTCGGCGGGCCGGGGCGCCCCCCGGTCGATCGCATGGCAGCCGATCGCGAGCGTCTCGACGAGCGCGTTCTGGGCCGGTGTGAGCGCGGGCGACACGTGGAGTTTCCGGGCCGGCACCGTGAACAGCGGCAGCAGGCCGCCGTCACAGTGCACGCCGAGTGTCTGATGGTGCTCGCAGCAGTTGGTGAGGCCGCGCTCGCACGAATAGCAGCGCTGGCAGTTGATATAGGGCTCGACGCAGCAGCGGTCGCCGGGCTTCACGTTCGTGACGCCGTCGCCGACGGCGACGACCTCGACGCCCAGTTCATGCCCCGGGATCCGCGGATAGCTGAAGAACGGCATCTTGCCGAGGTAGCCGCCGTAATCGGTGCCGCAGATGCCGACGGCCTGGACGCGCACGACCGCCTCACCTGGTCCGGGCGGCGGCGGCTCCGGAACGTCGATGAAGCGAAACGTCTTCGGGTGTTCGAGGAGCAGGGCTTGCATGATGAGATCGTTCAATCGCTTCCTGGGGAAATATGCACCGGCTCGGGGGCGGCAAAAGTCTCCTCGCATGGGCCGCGGCGGCCCAATGCTCGTCGAGCGTTCGCCGACCCCCTCGCCTCCCGTTTCAAGTTAACGTAGTTGATACACGCGGCGGGCAGTGTTTCCCCAGATCAGGGACTGCTCGTCGCCCGCAAGCGCGCCGATGAAGTCTGCGATGATGCCGGTAACGTCGTCGTATTCGCCCGAGAGGAGGCAGACCGGCCAGTCGCTGCCGAACATCAGCCTTTCCGGCCCGAACGCGTCGAGGGCGACGGCCATATAAGGCGTGAAGTCGGCCCGCTGCCACTGCCGCCACGCCGCCTCCGTCACGAGCCCCGACAGTTTGCACGCGACGTTCGGGTGTCGCGCCAGGTCCTCGATGTCGCGCCGCCACTCTGCGAGCTCGCCGGTCTTGATTCTTGGCTTCGCAAGGTGGTCGAGGATGAATTGCTGCTCGGGCAGCGTGCCTGCGAGTTCGACGGCCGCCGGTAGTTGCTGCGGATACACGAGCAGGTCGTAGGTGAGCCCGAACTGGCCCAGGATGCGCACGCCCCGCACGAAATCCTCGCCGAGCAGAAACCGCTGATCGGGCTCGTCCTGCACGACATGCCGCACCCCGACGAATTTTTTGTGCGCTGCGAAGACGGCGAGTTCCTCGGCCACCCGTTCGCTCCGCAGGTCAACCCAGCCCACGACGCCCCGGATGAACGGGCTGTCGTCCGCGAGCTTGAGCAGCCAGCGGGTCTCCCCGAGCGACTGCCTGGCCTGCACGGCCACGCTCCCCGCCACCCCCTGCGGCCCCGCGACGGCCGCGAGTTCGGCCGGCGCGTAGTCGCGGGCCAGCCGCTCCATCCCCGCACCAATCCACGGATACTCCGCAGGCGAGTATGTCCAGAAATGCTGGTGGGCATCGATGCGCATCATCTCAATTATTCTCGGGCAGGCCTTCCGCGTGGCCGACGTTTCGCACCGGGGCGAAGATCGCCTGCACGTCGCGGAGGAGATCCGCGTCGAGCGGCTCGGCGGCCCACTGGGCCCAGGCGCGGATGTTGGCGGGATTGGCACTGCCGGCGATCGTGGTCGCGATGGCGGGGTTCGCGAGTGCGAACTGCAGGGCGAGTTTCGCGATCGAACTGCCGCGGGCCCGGCAGAGGTCCGCTGCCGTCCGGGCGGCCGCCTTCACCGCTTCCGGCTCCTTGAGCCAGGCCGGCAGCGGGGCGTCGGTGAGCAGGCGGGCGCTGAACGGCCCGGCGTTCATGACACCGATGCCCTTGGCCTCGAGATACGGAACCGTCTCGTCGGCGAAACGGGTGTTTTGCAGCGTGTATTGGTTGTAGTTGAGCACGCAGTCCACGTCGGCCTGGTCGCAGACGAAACGAAAGATCTTCTGCGGATAGCCGCTGAACCCGATGCAGCGCACCTTCCCCGCCTGCTGGATCTTGCGCAGTGCCGGCAGCGTCTCATCGACGATTCGTTGCATCGGCACGAATTCGATGTCGTGGCAGAGGACGATGTCGAGGTGGTCGATGCCGAGCCGGTGGAGCGACACGTCCACGCTCTCGGACACACGCGTCGCGGAGAAATCGAAGTGCGCGAGGTCGTAGCGGCCCAGCTTCGTGCACAGGAGGTAGTCGTCTCGCGGTATCGACTTGAGCGCGACGCCCAGGAGCACCTCGCTCATCCCGCGGCCGTAGAATGGGCTTGTGTCAATGAGATTCATGCCGCACTCGAGCGCGGCGCGGACGCTTCCGAGGGCCTCATCGAGCGTGATCGACCGGAACTCCTGGCCGAGGGAACTGGCGCCGAAGGCGAGGATCGGAACGTCGAGGCCGGTCTTTCCGAGCGGGCGCGTGTTCATCGTGTTCGTCGTCGTCATGGGGCCGTGGTCCCCGCGAAGGTCCGGCAACCGACCGACAGCAACAGATTCGCCCACGGCTGCGTGTCGGCGGTCTGGATCGTGAGCACGTGGTCGTCCGACGCGACGGCCTTGTAGAACTCCCATTTCACGATCGGCGCGAGCTGGCAGGGCGACCTGGCCGCGGCGAGGATTCGCCGATACTCGCCCCACACCGGCGGGTCGCCAGGCGTCGCGGCGGCATACGCATCGCTGCGATCGACGCCCATCGTGTGCACCTCGTCGATCCGCACGGCGCCCAGGATCGCCTCGAGCACCTGTGCCACGGTCGGCACGCCCGGCATGAGCTGGAGCGAGACGAGCTCCGCCCGCGGCCCGCGCTTGTTGACCGCCGGGTAGTTGCCGTCGGCGATCAGCACCGTCGAGTGGTGCCCCGACCGGGCGAGGACGCGGAGGATGTCGGGATGGAGCAGGGGGCCGTTGAGCATGAGTCAGCCTTTCGTAAACGTGCGGAGGCTTTCGATGGTCGTGCGGGCGGCGTCGTGGGGCGTGGGGAGCGGGAACACCTCGGCCGAGAGATGCCCCCGATAGCCGATCGACCGCAGGGCCTCCACGATCGGTTGCGGGTCGGTGTGCCCGAGCCCCATCGCGCGGCGGTTGGAGTCGGCCCAGTGGACATGACCCACGAGGTCGCCGCAGTCGGCGATCACCGCCGCGACGTCGCCTTCTTCGATGTTCATATGGAAGAGATCGCAGAGGAGTTTGACTTGCGTGATGCCCTGGTGGCGGAGAAATGCGGCGGCATCGGCCTGGCGGTTGAAAAGGTCCGTCTCGTAGCGGTTGAGCGGCTCGTAGAGCAGCACCTGCCCGTGCCGGGCGGCGCGACTGCCGAGGTCGTTCAGCGATTCCGCGAGCCATGCGAGGGCAGTGTCACGGGGCACCGCGTTGCCACACCGACCCTGCGTCGAGCCGATGATCGCCGGAGCCCCGAGATCGCCTGCCACGTCGATGATCGCGCCGATGAAGTCCCGGGCCTGCGTGCGCACCGCGGCATCCGCGTGGCACAAGTGCCACCCGTGCCTGACCCATCCGGCGCCCGTGCCGACGGCGGCCAGGCCGAGCCCGTGGGCGGCGAGCAGCCGGGCAAGTTCGGCCGCGGGCACGCCGGCCGCCGACTCGGGAAACACCTCCACGGCGTCAAAGCCGAGCGTCGCCGCGGCTCGGACACCCGCCTCGAGCCCGTCGTGAAACACGAACGGTCCGTGGCGGGCTTCCGGGACGAGGCAGATCGTGACGGCGGATTTCATCGGGCGAGGAACAGCGGGGCGAGGTGCCGCTCGAAGATGTTGTCCGTGACCTGCTTCCCCACGATCTCCCGGTTGGCCGCGAGGAGGTCGGTGTACCGGCTGCCGTGTTTCGCCGCCACCTTGAACGACACATGGAGTAACTGCCGCAGGTGCGGATTGAAGGCCGGGTTCGTCGGCACATGCCGGATCGCCGCGGCGAACCGCGGCCCGCTCCAGCCGGCAACCTCCGCCGGCGGTGGAAGCTGCCCGCGGTCGATGTCGATCACCGAGGCATAGGGGGCGCAGAATTCATCGACATGCTCGCACGCGTAGGCGTAGATCTCCTTGGCGAGCGCGAGCCCGTCGCCCCCGGCCTCCGCCAGGCCGATCACCTCCTCGAGCCAGGTCGTGCCGGCGGTCTTCAGGTGCACGCCCGCGCCGGTGCGGGCGAGTGTTCGCCGGATCACGGGATAGAGCGAAAACTTGTCGCTCCCGGAGTGCACGGAGAGTTTCAGCGATCCGGGCAGGCCGTACTGCTCCGCGGCGAAGCTGCACACGGCGACGTCGTCGGAAAACTCCTGCTCGAACCGGGCGAGGTCACCGACGTAATCCACACCCTTGTTGAAGCGGCCGGTGAACTTTGGAGCGATCGTCTGGAGCGGGATCCGCTCCTCGGCGAGGAGGGCGAGGATCACGAGCAGCGTCGGCGGCGTCTGCGGCTCGTCGGTCTCGTCCATGCTGACCTCGATGACGACGTCGGACCCGCGGGCCCGCTCGATATGCCGCCAGATCGCACCCGCTTCGCGGCAGGCGAGCAGGTAGCTCGTGGCGATCCGGGCGACCGAATCCTCCGACAGCCGGAACACCTTCGTGATCCCGGGCAATGCCAAGGGCTTCCCGAGCTCCGGGTGCCGGGCCACAAAGGCCTTCACCTCGGCCTCCGCGGCGGGTTTGCCGATCGAGTCGGCCACGTCGATCGTGAAGAAGTCGCTCGAGTCGAGGAACCGATCGACCGTTTCGAGGCGGATGTGGTCGGCATCGACGAACCAGGGATGGGGCCACTTCCGCGCCGCCACCGCCCGCGCCGCTGCCTCGCGCACGCTCGCCGGCTCGCTGCCGATGAAGGAGTGCTCGCGGTTCGACTTGTTCCACACCGGCGCGACGACGACACCCCGTGCCGCAAGTTGCTCGAAGGCGGCGAGTTGGGCCTCGGCTTCGTGGGCGAATCGATCTCCGACCCCGAAGGACAGTCTGGGAAGGAATTTCATGCTCGCAGCATACCGAGGCGGACGCGGCATCTGGAATGATGATTCTTGACCCCAGCATGACTATTCTTGACCTCCATGCGCACCCCGCGTCGATCATCCGCAGCCCGCCGCCCACTCCCGGCGTTCGTCTCCCGGCAGGTCGTGGCGGCCCATCGCTACTTTCTCGACCTGCGGCCAAGCCCCGGCAAACCGCTCGCCGTCGTGTGCGGCGGCGAAGAGCGGGTGCGGGCCGACTACGCCGTGTGCCGTGACGACTTTCCCTACTGCTGCGTGGAGTTCGTCGCTGCGGGTCGCGGCACCCTGTCGCTCGGCCGCCTCAGCACGCCGATCGGCCCCGGGTCGGTCTTCGCCTATGGACCTGGGATTCCCCACACCATTCGGACCGATCGGCGACGCCGGCTCTGGAAGTATTACATCGACTTCGTGGGCCGTGATGCCATCCACCGCCTGCGGGCCGCCCGCCTCGCCCCCGGCAGCTATGTCACGGTCGGCCGCGCCCGCGAGATTCGCGAGATCTTCGACCTCCTCCAGCGCTGCGGCCTGGCCCACTCGACCCACAGCCAGGCACTCTGCACGCAGCTCCTCGGCGTCCTCCTCACGAAGCTCACGGAGGTGGTGCTGCCGACCGCAGCCGCGGATCGCGTCGCCCTCGCGACCTTCGAACGGTTCCAGCAATTCTTGACCGCGGAGCGCGAGCGGCTTCTGTCGATCGAACAGGCCGCAGGCGAGTTCGGCATCTCCGCGGCCTATGCCTGCCGCCTCTTCCGACGATTCGCCGACACGACTCCATACCGGTTTCTGCTCGCGCAGCGGATGAACCTCGCCGCCGATCTGCTCACGCACGACCGGCTGCCAGTGCACGAGGCCGCCGCCCGCCTCGGCTTCCCGGACCCCTCCCAATTCTCCCGCGCCTTCAAACGCATCGCCGGCGTCTCCCCCAGCACCTTCCAGCGCCGCTCGTAGCACGCGGCACCACTTGATCATCAACTGTCTCGTGGCCGGTTTCGGGCTCCGCATATCCCATCGCCGGACGTTCACCTCCGCTGCGCCATCCATGACTGCGCTCGTCAAAAATAGCAAGTTGTCACAGCAGTCCGAAGCGCGAGCTCCACGGAAGCCCGAAGCGCGAGCGAGGGAATATCTGCTTTGCGCCCCGCACTCCCTCGCTCGCGCGTCGGGCTTTCGTGGCGGGGGTATGCCGCTTCACGGGAACCACGGCATCGCGCCATCTTCCCTTGGAACACCTCCACCAGCCGGAGCCGACGCCGGGACGGTCGAGTTGAAGCAGAGACAGGCTGAAGCCTGTCCTACACGTCGAGGTTCTTGACGTCGAGCGCGTGCCGCTCGATGAACTCACGCCGCGGCTCGACCTTCTCCCCCATGAGCACGCGGAACAGATCGTCGGCCGCGGCGGCGTCACTCATCGTCACGCGCAGGAGCGTCCGATTGGCCGGGTCGAGCGTGGTGTCGCGGAGCTCCTCGGCGTTCATCTCGCCGAGCCCCTTGAAGCGGGTGATCGAGAGGCCCTTTTCTCCGGCCCGCCGCACGGCGGTGAGCAGGCCACGCAGGTCCTCGAGGCCGATCTCGCTCTCGCCGCGGCGGAGGGTGTAGCGGGCCTCCTCGCTGCCGGTGCGATCCTCGGGCATGAGCGACTCGATCCCGAAGCCCATGCTTTCGAGTTCCTTGAGGCCGGCGTTGATGCTGCGGACCTCGTGGAGATCGATCACCACGAGCTGGTCGTGCCCGGTGTCGTGCGCGGTGCCGGGCGTCGCGTCTCCCGCGGCGACCGATTCCTCGATCCGACCCACGGCCAGCGTGCCGCCGGCCGACTTTTCCTTGCCCTTCACGAAGGCCTCGAACTCGTCGCGGCTGGTGAACCAGTGTTCCTCGGTGCCGTAGTAGACGTGATACATCGGCAGCTTGCCCGTCTTCGCGTCGCGTCGCGCCGCATGGTCGCGGAGGCTGATACCGCGCTTCTCGAGGGCGACCAGCGCGTCCTCGAGCCCGGCGAGCGTCCGGCACAGCTTCTGCATCTCCTCGCCGGCGATCTCGCGGCCGCCTCCCGGCAGGAACACGCCCTCACCAAGCCCCTGGTCGAGGAGCTGGGTCTTCATCTCCTCCTCGGTCTGCACGTAGTAGACGGTCTTCTTGGAGCGCACGCGGAACAGCGGCGGCTGGGCGACGTAGACGTGGCCGGCGGCCACGAGCTGGTACATCTGCCGGTAGAAGAACGTGAGCAGGAGCGTGCGGATGTGCGAGCCGTCCACGTCGGCGTCGGTCATGATCACGACCTTGTCGTAGCGTCGCTTGCCGAGGTCGGCCTCCTCGCCGATCCCGGCCCCGATCGCCGAGATCACGCTCCGAACTTCCTCGTTGGCGAGCACCTTGTCGTCGCGGCTCTTGTAGGCGTTGATGATCTTGCCGCGGAGCGGCAGGATCGCCTGATACTCGCGGTGGCGGCCGCCCTCGGCGCTGCCGCCGGCCGAATCACCCTCGACGAGGTAGAGTTCGCACTTCTCGACGTCGCGGCTCGTACAGTCGCGGAGCTTGCCAGGCAGTCCGCCGCCCGACAGGGCCCCCTTCCGCTCGCGGAGGAGCTGTTTTGCCTTCTTGGCGGCCTCCCGGGCCTCGGCGGCGAGCACGCCCTTCTGGACGATCGCCTTGGCACTCTTGGGATTCTCCTCGAGGTACTTCGCGAGGTAGTCGCCGACGGCCGAGTTGATAATGCCTTCGACCTCGCCGTTGCCGAGTTTCGTCTTCGTCTGACCTTCGAACTGCGGATGGGGCACGCGGACGCTGATCACGGCCGTCAAACCCTCGCGGACGTCCTCGCCCGTCGGGACGAGGTCCTTGTACAGGCCGCTCTTCTTGCCGTAGGCGTTGAGGGCCCGCGTGAGGGCGGCGCGGAAGCCCGACACGTGGGTCCCGCCCTCGGTCGTCGAGATGTTGTTGACGTAGCTGTGGAGGCTTTCGGTGTACTCGCCGGTGTACTGCAGCGCGATGTCCCAGGTTATGCCGTCCCCGGCGCCCTTGACGGTGATCACGTCGGCGTGGATCGGGTCGCTCGCCTTGTTGAGATGCTCGACGAATTCCTCGACGCCGCGCTCGTAGCAAAATGTTTCGCTCGAGCCGCTCGCCGCATCGGTGAACGTGATCCGCACGCCTGAATTCAAGAAGGCAAGTTCACGGAGCCGGCGCGAGAGGATGTCCCACGAAAACTTGGTCTGGGGGAAGATCTGCGGGTCGGGCTTGAAGGTCGTCTTCGTGCCCGCGCGGGTGGTCGTGCCCATCTTCCGCACCGGGCCGGTCGGCTCGCCGCGTTGGTACTCCTGCTGCCAGACGTGGCCCTCACGCGCCACTTCGACCTCGCACCACTCCGAGAGGAAGTTGACGACCGTCACGCCCACGCCGTGCAGCCCGCCCGAGGTCTGGTAGGCCCCCTTCTCGAACTTGCCGCCGAACTTGAGCACCGTCATCACGCCCTCGAGCGTGGAGACGTCGCGGTCCATCTCCTCGGAGAGCTGCGGGTGACGGTCCACCGGAATGCCGCGGCCGTCGTCCTCGACGGTGACGCTGCCATCGACATTGACCGTGACGGTCACGTTCTTGGCGTGGCCCGCCATGCACTCGTCGATCGAGTTGTCCACCACCTCGTACACGAGATGGTGGAGGCCGCGGGAAGTGTTGTCGCCGATGTACATGCCGAACCGCTCGCGCACGTGCTCCCGGTCGGAGAGGTGTTTGAGGTCGGCGCTGGTGTAGTCGGGCTGACTCGAGGCGTCTGCCATGGTGAAATCCCCTTAGGACGGTGACCGTGTCTGGCGGCCCGCATCGGCGAGGACGCGGCAGCGGATGTCGGTGATCCCCTCGGCCGGGACGATTTCGGCGAGCCGGGCGAGGATCTCACGCTTGTGAAATCCCATTTCCTGGACGAGCGCCGAATGGCTCACGAGCACGTCGAGGACGCCACGGCGCACGAGCCCGGCCTGCGAGGCCCCGCGAAACGCCGGCGGCGCCACCTGCTCCCAGGCCGCGCCGAGCGCGTCGGCCGCCTCGGTCTGGTCGTAGCCCGTGCGGGCGAGAAGCCGGCTCACGAGTCCGCCGATCGCGCGAGGTCCGCCGGGATTCTGCATGGGCTGTTCCGGTGGTCAGTCGGCCGCCAGCGGCATGATCACGTAGCCGTAGCCGTCGGACGTGCGGCAGACGCAGGCGCTCTGGGGGTCGGTGAGTTCGACCGTGACATTCGCCGCCCCGTCGAGGACGCGGAGGAAATCGCTCACGAACCGCGGGTCCATCTTGATCTTCACCCCCGCGCCGGCGTGATCGATCGGCAGTTCGATCCGGCTCTCGCCGCTTTCGGCCGACCGGCCCGAGAGCACGAGGCGGCCCGGCTCGAACGAGAAATCGACCCCCTTCGACTGCTCGCTCGTCACGATCGCCGCCTGGCGGACCGCCGCGAGGAGCGGGCCGGCGAGCAGGCTCACCCGCACCGCCTCCGGGCGATCGGGAAACACGTCGCGCCAGCGGGGAAACCGCCCCTCGACCAGCCGGGCGGAGATCGTCGTTGGCCCCGTCTGCACGAGGATTTCCGCCGGGCGGACGGCCACGTGCACCGGGGCGTCGGCCGCAGCCAGGCAGCGCTCGACGAGTTGCATGGCCCGCGCCGGGACGATCGGCTGGGCGTCCGAGGGGCTGCCGTTGAACCCGGCGGCGGGGCCTTCCATCTTCGCGAGCCGGCGACCGTCGGTGCCGACGGCCGTGACCGACTTCGTGGTGAGTTCCAGGAGCACGCCGCCGAGCGCGAACCGGCTCGATTCGTTGTCGGTCGCGAACACGGTCCGCTTCACCAGTTCGCGGACGAGCGGCGTCGCCAGTTCGAAGCAGGGCTCGGCGGGAAACGAGGCCACCGACGGAAACTCGAGCGGATCCTCGCCGGGCAGGCGAAACTCGCTGCGCGGCGCCTTCACGAGCGTCGCGGTCCCGTCGGCCGAGAGTTCGAAGACCGTGCCCGGCGGGCTTTCGCGCACGATCGCCGCGAGCCGCACGCTCGGCAGCAGCGCGGCACCCGGCGCGAGGGTCTCGACGCCTTCGATCGCGGTACGGATGCCGACCTCGAGGTCCGTGGCCGAGAGCACGGCCGCGTCCTTCGTGGCATCGAGCTTGACGTTCGCGAGCACCGGCTTCGGCGACCGGGCAGGCACGACGGCGGAGGCACTCTGGAGCGCTGCGAGAAGGGGCTCGCGGGTACAACGCACTTTCATCGGGATGCTCTCGCCAGCCGCGGGCGGCCGGCTGCCACGGTTGGTTCGGGGGGCGGAAAACCCCTACTGTACCCGACACTGGGCGTCCTGAAATCCCCTGGAAACCCCGGGGATTTTCCGGGATTCAAGCGGGGCGGAGCGATTCCTTCTGATTCCTCTTCTCAAGAGATTTTTGGAAACAGGAAGAATCAAACAGTGCCAGTCGGAAAAGAAGGAGTAACAGCCACCATGCACTGGGCCAATCAGGGTGCTCAGGACGAAGAACAACGGCATGTTTCCACGCGTTTCAGTCACTTTTCCGCGGTGTCGAAACACTGTCGGATCCATGCAATCCACGCGGTGGAACGTGGATCGAACCGCGTGTGCGACACCGACGAAACACGGCAGCCCACCCGTCGTCGGCAGGGGTGTGGCGTGGTGGCTGGATGCCAGCCGGCAGCCGACGCGGCTCAGGGACAAAGACGAATGCACCGTCGGAAACCGTCGGCTCCCGGCAACCGACGGCATTCGACGGCGATCCGACACCTACCGAACTTCGAGCAACTCGACGAGAAAGTGGAGCGTCGCGTTCGGTGGGATGACCGGCGGTGCACCCCGGGCGCCGTAGCCGAGGTTGCTGGGGATGAGGAGTTCGATCATGCCCCCTTGACCGACGAGTTGCATGCCCTCGGTCCAGCCCGGAATGACGCCATTGAGCGGGAACTCGATCGCCTCGCGGCGATCGTAGGAGCTGTCGAACACCTTGCCGCCTTCCAGCCAGCCGTGGTAGTTCACTTTCACGTTGCTCGTGGCCTTCGGATTCGCGCCCGATCCCTTGCGGAGCACGCGGTACTGCAGGCCGGAGGCGGTGGTCGTGAAGGCCTTGGGGGCATCGGCGTCGACGGCACCGGCACCGGTGGGCAGTTGGGGGTGGGGCACGTCGGCGGCCATGAGGGTCTCCGGGAGCGGTGAGAGGAAGGACAGGCAGACGAGCAGGGCGGGGACGCGCAGGCTGGTCATCGGGCGGGTTCCTGGGGTGGGAGTGGAACCCGCGAAGTATATCAGCGGTACGTCGGATCGTTCGACTGGCGAATCCGCTCGGCGGCCCGCATGGCATCGACCTCGAGTTCACGGCCGACCGCCTGGGCACGGTCGCGGTTGAACGTCACCGTGGGCATGCCGCCTGAAAACGAGATGGAAATGACGCCCGTGGCGATCAGGATCGGGATCAAAAGCAGGAAGATCCGCGATCCGAGTTTGGACGTGGCCACCTTCTGCACCGGCGCCGGCATGCCCATGGTCGCCATCTGGGCGATCCGCTGCGTGTAACTCGTCTTCTTTTTGGAGGCCATCGTGTCACTCCTTGGGCGAACGGACGCACGTCGTCATGTCACGATGGGAGATCGACGCCTCGCTGCCACGGCTTGACCGCGCCGGCGATTCGCGGGCACAGCCAACGGCGGCCGAAAACCCGCCGCAGCCGGCAGCCGTTTCGCGATCCACCCGGCTTACCGAGGCGCGAAGGCGATGGCGAGCCTGTCGAGGGCCTCGCGCAGCCGCTCCGTCGGGCAGGCCGTGTTCACGCGGATGAATCCCGGCAGGCCGAAGTCGCGCCCATCGGAGGGGCCGAGCCCGGCGGCCTCAGAGACGGCCTGGGGGTCGGCGACCCCCGTCGCTCGGCAGTCGATCCACGCAAGATACGTGGCCTGCCACGGGGCACACACCAGGCCCGGAATCGCGGCGACCCGCTCGAGGACGAGCGATCGATGCCTCCGCAGGATCGACAGGAGTTCCTGCCGCCACGCCTCGCCGTGCCTCCACGCCGCCACGGCCGCGGCATATCCGAGAGGATTCACCATCGGCACGAGCCCCTCCCCCGCGCTCCGCCAGCGGCGCCTGACCGCCGCGTCCGGGACGATCGCCGCGGCGCAGGAGAGGCCGGCCAGGTTCCAGGTCTTCGACGGCGCGACGAGCGTGATCGCCCGGCGGGCGGCCGGATGGTCGAGACTCGCAAAGGGCACGTGGGGCACGTCGTCGAGCACGAGGTCGGCCCAGATCTCGTCGCTCACCACCGTGAGCCCGTGCCGCTCGGCGGCGTCGGCGAGGCGCTGGAGTTGCGCGCGCGTCCAGGCCGTGCCGGTCGGGTTGTGGGGGTGGCAGAGCCAGAGCAGTGTGGCCGCAGGCGATCGCGCAGCCCGCTCGAGTGCGTCCCAGTCGATCTGCCACGCACCGGCGTCGTGCACGAGCGGCACGCGAGCGCACCGCCTGCCGGCGAGAGCGGGAAGCGTCAGGAACGGAGGATACACCGGTGTGAACGTGAGGATTTCATCGTCGCGGCCGGTCAACAGCCGGGCCGTGAGCGCGAGCGCCGTCACGACACCCGGCACGCCGACGATCCAGTCGGGATCGATCCGCCAGCGGTGTCGCACGGCCAGATGCTCGGCGAGCGCCGGGCGAAACCCCGGCGGTTCGTGCGTATAGCCGAATACGCCGTGCTCGACCCGGGCATGGAGCGCCGCGAGCACCTCAGGCGCCGTGCGAAAATCCATGTCGGCCACCCACACCGGCAGCACGTCGCGGCCGGCCCAGCGGTCCCATTTTTCCGACCCGGTGCCGGATCGATCGGGGCACGAACCGAATGCGGCGGCGGGTTCAGCGGGCGGCCTCATGGCGGCCGCAGGATACCACTCCATGGCGGAGGTCATGCATAGCGGTAGATCGCCGCCACGCCGCTTTCCGTCGGCATCCGGATCTTGTCGAGCGCGAGCAGGTCGCCGCCATGGACGAGGACCGTCTCGGCGACGGCGCCCAGGAGGTCCTCGGTGCGCAGGGCGGGCGCGTCGCCGGAGCGGGAGAGATCGGCGGGCAGCTGGCCGTCGGGCTCGATCGCGCCGGTCGCGCGGTCGAGCCAGCCCGGCTCGAAGCGGTCTTTTTCCACGAGCAACAGCGACACCTGCCCTGCCACGGCCGCGCGGGCGATGTCGGAGAGGTCGCCTGCACCCAGACCGCGGTCGCGGGCGGCGGCAAACCGGTGCAGTTCGGCCTCGATGAGCCGCTCGCGGGACCGGGCGAACACGGGAGCGACGAGTGCCGGCAGGTCGTCCGCGGGGAGAAGGTGCACGTCGCGGGCCACGAACTCGTCGAGGAGCAGGCTGTTTTTCGCGAGGCCGCGGAACACGGCCGCCAGCCGCGGCAGGGCCACGAGCACGAGCGGCAGATTCGAGCGGCGCGTCACCCGCTCGTGCACCACCTCATCGACGTGCCGCAGGAAGATCTCCGTGTCGGCATCGATGTCGTCCCGCTTCGAGCCCGTGCCCCCGTGCACGACGCTTCCCGCCCCGAGCCCGCTGGGCCCCATCCCGCGCTGCACGCGGTGCGGCTGCCAGGTTTCGGCATCGACCGTCTCGGCGCGGTCGATCTCCGGCGCCCCGCCGGGATCATGCAGCGGCACCGGATCGAGCCTGTCAGCCGCGCCTTCGCGCAGGCAGCCCTCGTACACGTGGGCCGTGCGGCCCGTGAGCACAAGCACGTTGTAGCGGTCGGCCCCGGCGACGAGCCGTACAAGCGGCAGCGTGTGAAAGCGGCGCGTGACGAGGGCCAGCGGCTTCACGGGCACCGGCAGGAGAAAGACCTGCGCCGCGCCGGCGGTGGCGAACACGGCCAGCCCGTCGCGGGTGTGCTCCCAGAACCGGGCATGGTCGCCGAGGGCGCGGAACGGCTCGAGCAGCCGTTCGATCTCCTCCCGGGAATGGGCGACGGAGAGCGCCATCTCGAGGGCCTCGACGAGGTGGCGGTAGGCCGGTCGATCGACGAGGTTGTCGGGGACGTTGCGGTGTGTCGGCATGAGGAGCGACAGGCAGGGGCCCGCGTGCTCGCCGAGGAGGTCGCGCACCGCCTCCGCGGAAACCGAACGGACCGCGAGCGGGTTGCCCCACAGCGGGAGCGGTGCCACCGAACTCTGAAAAACCATCGCCGCGATGCCTCCGGGAGAAAAGGCATCCGGCTGCCGGCGTCTGGCGACGCGTCCCCGCGTCCCGTGGCTCAATCCTTCGCACCCCGTGCGGCGAAGGCAAACAGGAAGCACTATTTCTTCTTGAACCGGGCGTCCTGGGGACGGTCACGGGAGAGGACGTAGGCGAGGAGATCGAGCACCTCGCGGTCATTGAGCTGGTCGAGGAGGCCCTTGGGCATCAGCGACTCCGTGGCTGGCAGGATCTCCTCGACGTCGGACCGGGCGAGTTCGACGAACTTCGTCGCATCCTCGGGGTCGGTGACGATCGTGAGCTTCTCCGGCGACTCGCTCACAATCCGCCCGCTCGCCACCTTGCCGTCGGCCGTCTGCACGATGCTCGCCTTGTATTGGTCCGAAATCACCTTGCTCGGATGCACGATCGCCTCGACGAGGTCCTTGAGCTGGAACCGGCCGGCGGCCTGCGTGAGGTCGGGGCCGGTGGCGCCACCCTCCTCGCCGAAGCGATGGCAGACGACGCAGCGGGCCGCCGCGAACGTCCGCTTGCCATGCTCGAAGTCACGGCCCGCGGCGAGCCCCTCTGTGCCCGGTTTCGCCGCCAGGGCGAGCACGTCGTCGAGCGACCACATGCGGCCCGGGCCCTCGGGCTTGGGCAAGGGCGGTGGCGCATAGGGCTTGCGGACGCCGAGCGTCTCGAGCGCGAGCTTCTCCGTGTCGGTGAGATGGGCGAGGCTTTCGTTCTCGATGTTCACGAGGAACTTGCGGAAACTGTTGCCGCCGGCCCATTGGCGGGCCCGGGCGAACCATTCGTAGTAGGTCTTGCGGTCTGCGGCGGTCCAGGCTCCCTTCTCGCCGACCGAGCGAAGCACGTAGGCATAGTGAATCTGGAGGAGATCGGCCCGCTTTTCGAGCGAGGAGCGAACGGCGCCGCCGTAGTGGGCGTTGCGCTCGAGCAGCCGCGCGAGGTCGTCTTCGCTCGGGGCGAGGTTCGTGCTGCCCGCCGACTGCGTGGGCGCGGCGAGCAGGCCGACGATCTTGGTGACGATCCCCGGAGCCCGCACGCCGACGAGCAGGCTCGCGAGTTCGCGGTCGAGGTCGAAGTTGCCCGAGGGGAAGAGTGGCCCAAGCCGCGCGGCGATCCGCATCTTTGCCTCGGCCGAGGGCTCGCCGAGCCGCACGATCGCGAGCTCATACGCCCGCGCGAGGTCGATGCGGCCCGCGACGTCGAGCGGCTTGGGATCGATCCGGTCGAGGGCGGCCAACACCGCCGGCGATGCCGCCTGATCCGCCTGATGGGCGACGGCGATGGCTGCGGCGACGATGGCGTTCGGATCGCCCGCTGCCAGTGCTTTGTCCTGCCAGAGATCGAGCGGTTGGTGCTCGAGCACCACGCGGGCGGCGGCGCGAATGAACCGATCGCGGTGTGCGAGCTGCGGCAGGGCCGTGGCGACCGCCGCAGCCGGATCGTCCGCACGCCGATGGAGGGATTCGAGGTCGCGCCGCAATCCCCGCTCGGCGGCGCCCGCTGAGGAACGGGCATCGACCGCCACCGTCGATTCGGATCCGGTATAGACGACGCGGTAAAGCTCGCTCTGGCCGCCGCGGCCGCCGACCGCGAAGTACAGGGCGCCATCGCGGCCGACTGTCACGTCCGTGAGGGGCAGTGGCGCCCGCGACACGAACTCCTCTTTCGTGCCGGCATAGGTCGAGCCCGAGGGCTCGAGGTGGATCGCGTACATCGTCCCGAACGTCCAGTCGCAGATGTAGAGCGCCCGCTGGTATTTCGCCGGGAACTTCGTCCCTGAGCCGAACGTCACGCCCACCGGCGAGCCCGGCCCGATATCCACGAGGGCCGGCAGGCTATCGGGGAACGAGGCCTGCCATTTCCCGGAGCCGCTCCGCCAGCCGAGGTCGCTGCCGCTCGTGGCATGATTCACGCGGGTGGGGCGATACCACGGCGTGCCGAAGTCCCACTCCATGTCGGCGTCATAGACGAACAGCTCGCCGTCGGCGTTGAACGCGAAGTCGTAGGGATTGCGATAGCCACCAGTCCAGATCTCCCAGGCCTTGCCGTCGCGGTCGGTGCTGGCGACGTAGCCGCCTGGCGCGAGGATGCCGACGGCGTGGCCGTTGGCATCCCACATCCGCGGAATGATCTGGTCTTCATCCCAGTTGGCCGGCAGCCGGCTCGCGCCGTCGGCCGGCAGTTCGACGCGGCGCTGGGTCGAGCGGACGCCCCCAAACGTCTGGGGATCGGTGACGTTCTTGATCTCGAACGGAACCTTCGTGTGGTTGCCGCAGATCACGAACAGCCGCGCGCCGTCGGGCGACAGGAGAATGTTGTGCGGCCCGTGCTCGCCTCCCCCCTCGAACGCCCGCAACTTCTCGACGGTGTCGAGCGTGTCGTCGGCATTCGTGTCGGTGACGCGGTAGAGGCCGCTGCCGGGGCCGCCGTTGCAGACGACGTAGAGCGCATCGAACGCCCAGAGGAGCCCCTGGGCGGCGGTGATCGGCACCGGGATTTTTTCGACGAGCGTCTCACCCGAGCCGTTGAGCGGCGCGGGCGTGATCCGCACGAGGCCCTTGTCGCCCTGGTCGCTGGCGATCAGCCGACCCTTAGGGTCGGTCGTGAGCGCGACCCACGAGCCGAGTTCATCCCGCGGCACGACGAACAGCCGCTCCACGCGGAAGCCGGCCGGCACGGCGAAGGGCGTTACCGCCGGCTTGGCGTCCCGGGCGAGCACATCCCCCCAGGGGCCCTTGCCGGCGCCGGCGACGACCTTGAGCGCGACGGCGTTTGGCGGCGAGAGGGTGTCGAACGCCGACCACGACTGGTCGCTTTCGACCATCCGCACGCCGCCGTCGGGATCGGTGAGGACGAGCCGACAGGAGAACCCGGCCAGGCCTCCGGCATTCCGCACGATCGCCGCCAGTTCGTTGTCGCCGTCGCGCAGGTGCTTCGCGACGTCGATCGCCACGGGCGCTTCCCACGTGTCGCTCGCGGCGACCTCGGTGCCGTTGATGAAGAGTCGCATCGCGTTGTCGCATGTGGCCACGAGGACCGCAGCCTTCGCTCCCCCTTGAAAGGTCTTGGTGAGCCGGTATTCCCGCCGCTCGTCGGGGCCCCAGATCCACTTCGCCGGAGCGGGCTTGGGGGTGGCGCCCGCCGCCGCATCGGCGGCGGAGGCCAACGGCATCGGCTCGGCGGGCTGGCGCCACGTCGGCTGGTCGGCAGCGTGGCCGATTCCCGTGAACAGCAGGGCCAGGAGCAGGGCGGCTGTGGGGCAGGCGTTATGGAGCGAGCGGGGGGCGGGCATGGTGGGCCTCGAAAAGACCGGGGCGGGGATGGCGACGAAACGGGACGCAGAGTCCGTTAAAATACCGAGAAATCCATGGTTTCCCTAATATCGGCGGGTCAACCGGCCTGCGTTCGCAACCTGGCCTGCGGTCGGCCGTTGAACGAATGGCGATAGCGACTCGCCCCACTCCATCCCGTTGAAAGGTGTCACGCATGACCGTCCGCCTGTGTGTTGCTTCGTTCCTCCTGCTCGTACCGGCTGTTTCAGCGTCTGCCGCCGATGCGAAGAAGGCTCCTGACCCCGAAAAGATCTTCGCCCGGAAGGATGCCAACAGCGACGGCTCGCTCACGCTCGAGGAGTTCAAGACGGGTCTGAAGGACAAGGCCCTGGAACACGCCGAGAAGCGGTTCAATAAGTTGGATTCCGATGGCAACGGCACGGTGTCGCTCGACGAGTTCAAGGCCGGGATGGCGGCGAAGAAGTCGTGACCTGACGCTGCGGGAAGCAACCGATGACGATGTCGCGACGGTGGCCCAGGCACGGTGTGTTGGTCGGCCTCGCAGCCGTGGCCTGCGTGGCGGCGGTCGGCGCGGGCTCGAAGGCGGCTGTGAAGCCGCGGCGGGCTGCGGCGATCATGCGGCTTCCGGAGGCCGTGACGACCGAGCCGCCGCGGCACGTCATGGACGTGGCCCGCATCAAGCGGGGCATGCGGCCGGCCGTGCAGGCCGCGGCCGCTCGGATCGACGAACTGCTCGCGAAGCACTGGAAGGAGCATGGCGTCGAGCCGTCGCGGCCCCTCGACGACGGTGCCTTCGCGCGGCGGATCTACCTCGAGCTGGCCGGCCGCATCCCCACCCACGACGAACTCGTCGCGTTCCTCGACTCGAAAAACGGCGACAAGCGGGCCGACCTCATCGACGCGCTCCTCGAGAGCCCCGACTACGTCAGCCACTTCTACAACTTCTGGGCCGACATCCTCCGGCTCCAGGAGCGGCCCGACAAGCATTTGGTGTTCGAGCCCTACCTGGCCTACGTCAAGGATTCGATCCGCACGAACAAGCCGTACGACGAGTGGGTACACGAGATGCTCACCGCCGACGGCCGGCTCTGGGAAAACCCCGCCGTGGGGTTCCAGCTGCGCGACGAGGGGATGCCGCTGCCCTACGTGGACAACACCGTGCGGGTGCTCCTCGGCACGCAGATCGGCTGCGCCCAGTGCCACGACCACCCGTTCGACCACTGGACGCAGCACGAGTTTTACGAACTGGCGGCGTTCACCGCCGGCACGAAAACGCGTCCCGGCGGCGACGGACCGGGCAAAAAGCGGACCCCGCCTTCGGGCCCGGCGGCCCAAATCGCCCGGGCAGCCTACAAACTGCAGCAGGAGAACAAGGAGCGGGGGCAGAAGAACCGCGCCGCCGTCTCGCAGTTTCTCCGGGCCAACGTCACGAGCGTGGCCTTCGCCGACAAAAAACTGACCCTGCCGCACGACTACCAATACGACGATGCCAAGCCGCTCGAGACCGTGAGCCCGAAGGTGCTCTGGGGTGAGGTGCCGTCCGCGGCCCGGGCGGCCGACGGCCGGGAGCAGTTCGCCGCGTGGGTCATCTCGCGCGACAATCGGCAGTTCGCCCGCACGATCGCCAACCGGCTGTGGAAGAAGGTGATGGGTGTGGGGCTCGTGGAGCCCGTGGACGACTTCAAGGACGACAACCCGGCCACGGATCCCGACCTGCTCGAGCACCTCACCGACGAGATGCTGCGGCTCGAGTTCGATCTCCGCGAATTTGTCCGGCTCCTCGTCTCCACCGACACCTTCAGCCGGCGGGCGGTGCTCCACGACACGATGTCGGCCGCGCCGTTCCGCTTTCCGGGCCCGGCGCTCAAGCGGATGACCGCCGAGCAACTCTGGGATTCGATCCTCACGCTCGTGGCCCGCAACCAGTGGGCCATCCAGCGGCCCACCGTCGCCGAGGTGGCCGGCGTCATGACCGTCGATCTCCGCACCGCCACGCTCGACGACGTCGATCGCGGGCTCGAGGCGTTCCTGTCGCACTACGGCAGGCAGGCTTCCAAGCGGCACCTGATGCAGGCCTGCGGCTACCGCGGCCTCGAACTCGTGCGGGCGAGCGAACTGCCCACGCCCCTGCCGCTCGGCCACTTCCTCCGACAGTTCGGCCAGAGCGATCGCGAGACGATCGAGGGCGGCCGCACGGTGGCCACGATCCCCCAGATCCTCGCGATGTTCAACGGGCCGATCACGCACGCGATGCTCGAAAAGGGCTCGGTGATCTACGACGAGGTCACAAGCCACAAGCCCAAGGAGGCGGTGGACGTGGTGTTCCTGTCGGTGCTGTCGCACCGGCCGACCGCGGAGGAACGGACAATGGCGATCCAGGAGATCACGTCGGCCGAGGATCCCGCGACCGGCTGCGGCAACGTGATCTGGGCGCTGCTCAACACGAGGGAATTTCTCTTCATCCAGTAGCGGCCAGAGGCCGCGCAGGGAGGAACGCAGCATGCAGAGGCACTTGGCAGGTGACGTGTTCGACGAGCGGCTCGCGCGGCGGGCGGTGCTCGGCCGGATCGCGCGGACCACGCTCGGCGTGACGCTCCTCGACGGGCTCACCGGCAGCCTCGCCGCCGCGGCCACCAGAAAGAACACGTCGGGCACGAACCTCATCATCCTCACGATGCGCGGGGCGATGAGCCATCTCGACACGTTCGACCCCAAGCCGGGCCGGGAGGAGCAGGGGGAGACGAAGCCGATCAAGACGAAGACCCCCGGCGTGCTCTTCGGGGAGCACCTTCCCCGGCTCGCCGACCTGTCGGATCGCCTGGCCGTGATCCGCTCGATGACCACCGAAACCGGGGACCATCAGCAGGGGCAGTACGTACTGCGCACGGCCTACCCCGTGCTCGGCAGCATCCGGCACCCGTCGCTTGGCTCCTGGGCGCTCCACGTGCAGGGCAAGGCGAGCCGCGAACTGCCGGGCTATGTGCTCGTGGGCAACGGGAACGAGCATCCCGGCGCGGGGTTTCTCGATCCGTCGGTCACGCCGGTGCCGGTGGCCGATCCGAAGCTCGGCCTCGAGAACACCGTGCGTCCGAAGTATCTCACGGAAAGAAACTTCGACCGCCGGCTCGCGCTTGCCGACAAGATCGACGCCGACTTCAAGCGGACCTACGCCGGACCGCAGCTCGAGGCCTACAACCAGATGTACAAGGATGCCGTCCGGCTGCTCGGCAGCGTCGATCTCGAGGCCTTCGACCTCGCGAAGGAAGCGGAGAAGACCCGCGCTCGCTACGGCGACTCGCCGTTCGGCCAGGGCTGCCTCCTGGCCCGGAGGCTCATCGAGGCCGGCGTGCGGTGCGTGGAGGTCGAATTCGGCAAGTGGGACATGCACCGCGAGATCTTCGAGGAGCTGCCGGAGGCGGCCGGCACGCTCGACACGGCCATGGCGGCACTCCTCTCCGACCTCGGAGACCGCGGGCTCATCGGCTCGACCGTCGTCGTGCTCGCGACCGAGTTCGGCCGCACGCCCCGCATCAATGAAAACGCCGGCCGCGACCATCATCCGGCGGTGTTTTCCTGCGTGCTCGCAGGCGCGGGCGTGAAGGGGGGCGTCGTCCACGGGGCAAGCGACGAGCGCGGCTTCAAACCTGCCAGCGATGCCGTGACCGTGCCCGATTTCCTCTCGACGGTGGCCGCGGCCTGCGGCCTGCCGCACGACAAGGAGTTCATGGCCCCCAACGGCCGTCCGTTCAAGATCGGCGGGGGTGGGAAGCCGATCCAGGCGGTGTTGGCGTAGAAGGCACGCCCGGATGGCGTGCCGGCGGTCGAGGCGAACCAAAGGCTTCGACTCCGACCGCGCCAAGCGTGCGAAGGCCAGGATGGCTTCGCACGCGTGAAGCAAGATCGGCGGGGGTGGGAAGCCGATCCAGGCGGTGTTGGCGTAGGCCGCCCCGAACGCTATCGCTGCTTGGCCGGAATTGGCTGGGGGGACGGGTACTCGTCGAACACGTCGCCGCGGCCGAGTACGCGCGGATCCTCCTGCCGCGTGAGTTCGGCGAAGAGCTCTTCACGGAGCCGCTGCACGTCCGCTGCCCGGACGGGATCGGTCGCGAGGTTCCGCACGCAGTCGGGATCGACCGTGAGGTCGTAGAGTTCGTCGGCCGGTCGCTTCCCGAAGCACAGCTGCCAGAAGCGATCGCCTTCACCCGCGGCCTTGATCAGCGACTTCGTCGGGCCATCGTCGGTATCGGCCAGGCCCAGGTCGGGGTCGCCGCAGGGCCAGCGGTCGGGGGCAAAGTTGTGGACATAGAACAGTTCGCCGCGGCGGATCGCCCGCGCCGGATAGCCGAGCCCCGACTCGGTGCCGGGGCGGCAGTGGGTGTCATTTCGCTCGCGGCCGAGAATCACGCGATTGCGCGGCTGGGAGGGTGTGTCACGGAGGAGATCGGCGAAGCTCATGCCCGCGATCGGCCGCATCCCGCCCGACAGGCCGTCGATCCGCTCGAGATCGAGGATCGTGGGGGCGAAGTCGATGGCGCTCACGAAGCCCTCCACGCGTCTCCCGGGATGCACGATTCCCGCCGGCCAGCGCATCACGAGCGGCACGCGATGGGCGAGGTCGAACGTGTGCCCCTTGATCCGTGGAAACGGCATCCCGTGGTCGCTCGTCACGATCACGAGCGTGTTTTCCCCTTCACCGGCGGCGTCGAGCGCGGCGACGAGCGACCCCACTTCCGTGTCGAAGGCCTCGATCTCCGTGGCATAGTCGAGCATGTCGCGGCGGACGACATCGGTGTCGGGCCAGCAGGCCGGCACGCGGTCGATGTCGGCGGGCTTTTTGCCAGCGGCCAAGCCGGCATCGGGCGTGTATTTCCGATGCGGGTTCTGGCTGCCGTACCAATAGAAGAACGGCTGGCCCGGCGTGCGCTGCGCGAGGAACTCCCGCAGGGCTGCACCCGGGTCGGCCCCCGCGTTACGCTTCGTCGCGAGGCCCCACGTGCGCCGGTCACCGGCGGCCGTCCGCGCCTCGCCGGGCCCCCAGACCTTGCCGGCCGCGCCGCAGGCGACGCCCGAGTCGGCAAGGACCTCGGTGAACGCGCGATACTCCGGCGGGAACGTGGGCCAGTGATTCGCCGCCGCCTCGAGCTGCCAGGGGTTTCGCCCGGTGAGGATCGCAGCCCGACAGGGCGCGCACTTCGACGTCGGCACGTAGGCGTGGTCGAACACGAGCCCGTCGCGCGCAAGCCGATCGACGGCGGGCGTCCGCGTCCAGCGGCAGCCGTAGCATCCGAAGTGGCACGAGGCGTCGTCGGCGATGAGGAAGAGGACGTTCGGCGGTCTTCGGGCATTCGCGGGGGCTGCCGCCGCGGCGGGCTTCGGCCGGCCGCGCGACGGGGCGTCGCGGGCCGGGTCGTGGTCGGGGTTCGGCGTCGGCAGCTGCGCGCCGACGGTGGCGAGCCAGGCGTCGAGTTTTCGTTCGAGCGTCGCGACGCGGTCGGGCTCGCCGCTGGCGAGATCCTTCGCCTCTCCCTCGTCGTCGCGCAGGTTGTAGAGTTCTCGGCGGCCGTCCTCGTAGAATCGCACGAGCCGCCAGTCACCCGAGCGGATGGCGCTATGGGGCGTCGCACCGCCGGGATGGTAGTGCGGGTAGTGCCAGTAGAGCGCGTCGCGGCCGAGCGGCTCGCCGCGAAGTGCCGGCGCGAGGCTCACGCCGTCGAGCGGCTGCCCGGGCTCGGGACCCACCCCCGTGAGATCGAGGATCGTGGCCGGGATGTCGGGTGTGATCACGGGCTCGGCGCTCGTCGTGCCCGGTTGCGTCACGCCCGGCCACGACACGATGAACGGCACCCGGACACCGGCCTCGTAGGCCGAGCCTTTTCCTGCCCGGGC
Organism: Pirellulales bacterium; assembly: GCA_040397685.1. Classification (GTDB taxonomy): domain Bacteria; phylum Planctomycetota; class Planctomycetia; order Pirellulales; family UBA1268; genus RGVT01. The sequence goes on along the minus strand of JBBAVM010000016.1, from coordinate 15,297 downwards.
CGGCGCGTTGTCGGTCGAGCTCACGAGGCCGCCGTTGTCGCTCGTGAACACGATCGCCGTGCGGTCGCGAATCCCGAGTCGCTCGAGCGCCGCGAGGATTTTTCCCATGCAATCATCGACGCTCTCGACCATCGCGGCATAGCCGGCGTTCTTCACCGCGCGGCCGCCGGCGTCCTTGGCGTCGTACTTCGCCTTCACGGCGGGCTTGGCCTGGATCGGCGTGTGGACGCAGTAATGCGGCAGGTAGAGGAAGAACGGCCGGTCGCGGTGGGCCTCGATGAAGCTCACCGCCTCGGCGGCCTCGCGGTCGGTGAGGTATTCGCCCGCGGGGCCGTCGGGGAGCGTGGGAATCCTGTAGGGCGAGAAGTAGTTCGGCGGCTGGCCGCGGTCG
>JBBAVM010000016.1:12983-14806 GCA_040397685.1 Pirellulales bacterium | reverse complement strand
TCGACGAGGACGACGATCACGTTGGGCTTTGGAGTAGGCCGCTCGAGCGGCACCGTCACCGGCCAGCCCGGGTACTGCGCGGCCTTGCCGTCGGCGCCGACGACCGGGAACCGCGGCCAGCATTCGAACGTGAGCGAATCCTTGGCGAAGTTGAACCGGGCGATCCCGTAGCCGTCGCCCCGCTTCTTCTCATCCTTGACGTCCTCGGGGTTGGCGTAGGCGACGATCGAGATCTTGTTGCCGAGGCCGTCTTCGTAGTCGCCGGTCCAGGGGAGCGGGCTGCCCGGCACCGGGTTCGCGCCGGGCTGCTCGTCGAAGGGATGCCACCAGCGGCCATAGATCGTGTTCACCAGTGCGGGCGACGTGAACGACCAGGGGCCGTCGCCGTGCCGCTCGATGCCGTGCCGCATGACGACGGCGAGGTGCTGGTCGCCGCAGAGGTGCGTTGCGTGCGCGGCCTTCAGGAGTTTGAGCGCCGCGTTCCGGCCGCGCTGCGGCCAGCCGTTGCAATCAAGGTCGGCGAGGAGGCGGTTGTCGGGGCTGCCGTGGAGATGGACAGCGCCGGCGAACGCCGTGGCCGAGAGCGCCGTCTTCGCGCGGACGCCCTGCCAGTCGCGACCCCACCGCTCGAGCCAGGCGAGCTGCCTGGCCCCGAGGAGTTCGAGTCCCGGCGTGTCGATGCTCGCGCGGTCGTAGTCCGGGTCGGTGATGTGGTCGGGCCGCGGGCCCATCTCGGGGATCGCCCCGCAGGGCCCCGTCTTGAATTTCCGATCCTCGAGGATCGCACAGTCGAGGCCGCCCACCACGAGCCGCGTGAAATAGACGCCGATGCCCCGGGCGATCGGTGCGGGATCGAACGGGTCGGGCAGGTGCCAGGTCTGCTGCCGCTGGACCATGTTCACGTAGTCGGCGGGATAGAAATAGCCGCCGTCGGCGCCGTCCTTCCGCTCGGCCTTCTTCCCGGCGGCGCCCCACAGATTGGGCTGGCCGACGTCATGGTCGTCGGGGATCGTGACGGTGGGCCGATCGCGCATCACGTCGCGGAATTGCAGGCCGAACTCGATCCAGCCGGCCGTGTGCTGCGTGTGGCGATAGGTCTGATCGCCGGCGGAGAAGACCAGGTCGGGATCGGCGCGCCGCAGGCTCTTCACGAGCTCCTCGCGGGCTCCCGGCGACCGCGACGAGTTGCATGACATCACGGCGACCGTGATCTCGGGCTTGTCGGCCGGGTCGCGGCGGACGATGCCATCGAACACGGCTTCGGCGCCGTGTCGGACGCGGTACGGCCAGTCGCGCGACGAGTCCCAGCCCTCGACGCGGAAGTGCGCATCCCAGCCGGGGTACAGCACCTCCGCCCGCGCCACCTCTGCCCAGGCGTCGCTACGGCGGATCTCGAGCCGGGCCTCGCGGGGTTCGCCGGGCTTGAGCGGGAAGAGCTGCGCGGAAAGCTTCAGTGTGCTGCGAGATTCCGGCCGCACGGTCACGGTGTAAAGGGCGAAGGCGAGTACGTCGCGCCGGGGCACGTCGAGGGCGAATGGACGGCCGCCCTTCACGTCGGGCTTCGCCGTCCGGGCGGCGGGATGCTCCCACCACGCCCCCGTCGCCCACCCGTCGAGGTCGGGAAACGCCCCGCCGAACGGTCGCGGGTCGAGGTCGCCGACGGTGGCTTCGGCGGCACGGCCGACGGCGTCCGCCGCGATCGCGATCGTGCACGATGCGACGAGGACCGAGATGAACCTGGGCATCTCTTGGCAACCTTCCGGAGGCTGCTCCGTTTCACATTGAGCGGTGGTGTGGCCTCCCGCCTGACGTCACAATATCAA
>JBBAVM010000016.1:0-12883 GCA_040397685.1 Pirellulales bacterium | reverse complement strand
TCTCCGACGACCAGCACTGGCGCGACTACGCCTTCATGGGCCACGAGCATCTGCGCACGCCCCATCTCGACCGGCTCGCTCGCGAGAGCCGCGTCTTCCCGCGGGGCTACGTCACGAGCAGCCTCTGTGCGCCGAGCCTCGCGACGGTCATCACGGGCCGATATCCGCACGAGCACCGCGTCGTCGGCAACGATCCCCCCGGAGGCAAGGAGGCGTTCGCGGCCGGCCGGGAGCGGATGAGCCGGCATCTCGAGGAGTGGCCGACGCTGCCGCGCCTGCTCGGCGCGCGTGGCTACGCAAGCCTGCAGACCGGCAAGTGGTGGCAGGGAGACTTCACCCGCGGGGGATTCACCGAGGGGATGACGAAGGGCACGCGTCACGGTGACGAGGGCCTCGACATCGGCCGCAACTCGATGCAGCCGATCCATGACTTCATCGGCCGCTGTCGGACCGCAGGAAAACCGTTCTTCGTGTGGTATGCGCCGATGCTGCCGCACAATCCGCACGACCCCGCGCCGGAGCTCGTGGAGCACTACCGCTCGAAGACCGACAGCGTCCACGTCGCCCGCTACTGGGGCAACGTCGAGCGGTTCGACCGCACGGTTGGCGACCTGCTCGACCACCTGGATCGCGAGAAGCTCTCGGCGGATACGCTCGTCGTCTACGTCACCGACAACGGCTGGATCCAGAGCACCGACAACCCGCGATTCGCTCCCAAATCAAAGCTTTCCCCGTACGACGGCGGCCTGCGAACGCCGATCATGCTCCGCCAGCCGGGCACGATCCGGCCAGGCACGAGCGAGGCGCTTGCCAGCGCCATCGACATCGTGCCCACGGTGCTCGCCGCCTGTGGCGTGGCGCCGCCTGCCGGGCTGCCGGGCGTGAACCTGCTCGACGACGCGGCCGTGGCCGCCCGGCGGCAGATGTTCGGGGAGTGCTACACGCACACCATCGTCGATCTCGATGATCCTGCGCAGAGCCTGCTCTGGCGGTGGACGGTGCGCGACCGCTGGAAACTCGTCGTGCCGACCACGGCTGGGAGGCCTGCCGCTTTGCCGGCCGCCGAAGCGGAGCGAATCGACCCCGATTCGCGGGCCCGCTATGAGCGCGGTGAGGTGGAACTCTTCGATGTCGCCGCCGATCCCGATGAAATGAAAAACCTCGCGGCCGAGCGGCCCGACGTGGTGGCGGATCTCCGCGCGAGCCTCGACGCCTGGTGGAATCCCACCGGTCGTTCGGCGGCCGTTCGGCGGCCGACCAATCTCGTCGTGTTTCTCGCCGATGACTTGGGCGCGCATGATCTCGGCTGCACGGGCAGCACGTTCCACCGCTCGCCGGCGATCGACCGGCTCGCCGCCGACGGCATGCTTTTCACGCGCGGGTATGCGGCGGCGCCCGTCTGCTCACCGACGCGGGCCGCGCTCGTCACCGGTCGGCATCCGGCGCGGGTGAAGATCACGAACTTCATCGCCGGCGACCGCCGCGGCAGCCTCCTGCCGGCGGACTATCTCAAAGCGATTCCTGCGGCCGAAGTGACGGTGCCCGAGCGGCTCTGCGAGCAAGGCTACGCGACCGGCGTGTTCGGCAAGTGGCACCTCGGGCCGCCGGCCGACATCGCCACGCACGGCTTCGAGGTGACGGGCTCCACCACCGTCGGCCCCGGCAGCGGCCCTCCCGACGATCCGATGCATGCCAAGGCGATCGCCGCCCAGGCGGCCGCGTTCATCGCGTCGAACCGCGACCGGCCGTTTTTCTGCTACGTGCCGATGCACTCGGTGCACGTGCCATTGATCACGCGTCCGGAACTTGCCACCGAGGAGGGGCGGCGGTCGGTCGGCGTGGGCCCGCGATTCGATGCGCCGCCGCCTCTGCCTGGCGACCCCGCCACACGGCAGGTGCAAAATCATCCCGTCTACGCCGGCATGATCCGCGAGATGGACGAGACGGTGGCGACCATCCTCGCCGCCGTGGAGAAGACCGGCCGGCTTGCCGACACGCTCGTCGTGTTCACGAGCGACAACGGCGGCCTCTCGACGGCCGAGGGCGCTCCCACGTCGAACCTGCCGCTCCGCGCGGGAAAGGGATTCGTCTACGAGGGGGGCGTCCGCGTGCCGCTCATCGTGCGCTGGCCCGGGGTCGTGAAGGCCGGTTCGACGTCGGACGTGCCTGTGACCACACTCGACGTCGCCGCGACGCTTCTCGATGCGGCCGGTGCGCAGGGCCGCGCCGACGCTCCGCTCGACGGCACGAGCCTCAGTCCGGTGCTCTCGGGGTCAGGCACGATCGCCCCGCGCGACCTCGTCTGGCACTATCCGCACTACTCGAACCAGGGTGGCCGGCCGGCGGCGGCGCTCCTCGCCGGCGACAGCCCGAAGGGAACTCGCGAGAAACTCGTCGCGCACTTCGAGGGGGGGCGGGTCGAACTCTTCGATCTCGAGTCAGACCCCGGCGAGCGGCAGGACCTCGCTGCCACGCGGCCGGAGCGGGTGCGGGAGCTCAAGGGTCGGCTCGACGCCTGGCGGCAGACGGTCGCCGCGGCGCTGCCGCGGCCGAATCCAGAGCCCGTCGATCCGTTCGGCCCCGGCGGGGAGCCGGCCCGCCCGGTGCGGAAATAAGTCGATACACTCCGGGCGACAGACGGGTCGGTTTTCTCACCGTGTTCAAAAGGTGGTTCATGCGTGTCATGCGTGGCGTGTGGAAGCGAACCTGGACGGGCGTGATCGCGGCGGTCATTGCGGCCGCGGGGACTCACGATATGTTTGGCGCGGAAGCGGTGAAGCCCGCGCGGCTGCTCGTCGTCACGGTGACCACGGGCTTTCGGCATGCCTCGATCGCCACGGCCGAGGGCGTGCTCGAGGAACTCGGCCGCACGAGCGGCCTCTACCGTCTCGATTTCCTGCGGATGCCGCCCGGCCGCCCGGGGGCGCCCAAGCCGCCGAAGCGGGGCAAGGACACGACCAACGAGGCCTGGCAGCAGGAGCAGGCGGCCTTCAAGGCGGCCCAGGAGCAGTTCAAGAAGGACGATGCCCCCTGGCAGGCGACGCTTCGCGGGCAGTTTGCGAAAGCGTTCGCGCCGGAGTCGCTCGCGCTCTTCGACGGCGTCATCTTCGCGAGCACGACGGGCGAACTCCCGATCCCCGACCTCTCGGCGTTTCTCGAGTGGATCAAGTCGGGCAAGGCCTTCATCGGCTTCCATGCGGCGACCGACACGCTCAAGAGTTCCGACGCCTACTGCGACATGGTGGGCGGGTATTTCGCCGGCCATCCGTGGAACGCCGGCGGCGAGCACGGCTTCGTCGCGCACGACCCGACCCATCCCGTCGTGGCGATGTTTCCCGAGCGGTTCCGCTGGAAGGACGAGATCTATCAATACGACCCGCGGTACAAGCCGCAGAACCTGCGCGTGCTCCTGAGCCTCGACATGGCGGCGAGCACGCCCAAGGAGCCCTGGCACGTGCCCGTGGCGTGGGTGCGCGACTATGGGAAGGGCCGCGTCTTCGCCACGAACTTCGGCCATAACGACGCCACCTGGCAGGATCCGATGTTCAAAAAGCACATGGAGCAGGGCATCGCATGGGCGCTCGGCCGGATCGACGGCCCGGCGACGCCGAACCCCGACGTCCAGGCGGCGGAGTACCTGCGGAGCGTCGTCGCCGCGGCGGCGGCGGCCACCAGCACAAGCGCCGACGACCTCCGAGCGAAGGCCGATGCCAAGATCGCGAAGGACCCGACGTGGGCCACGAGCCTCCGGCCGCTCCTGCTCGAACTGCGTCCGCTCGCCCCCGACGCCCGCGGCCCCGTCTACGCGAAGGTGCTCGCTGAAATCGAGAAGCCCTGACACTTCGTATTTTGCGCACTACGGGAAGGCGAGGGGTTGCCCCTGTCATTGAGCCGGCGTATCTGACCAGCGGAGCCATGGATGGCTCAGCGCAGGCAGATCCGAGAGAGCGGAGGCCAGGATGGCCGCAGCGAACGTCCGGCGAGATGATGGGGGCAACCCATCGCCGGCGACACACTCGACAGGAGGATTTCCCATGCGACTCGTCCGATGCATCTCGCTCCTGGTCGTGTTGACGCTTGTCGCAGCGGCACAAAGCGCCGCCGCGCCGCCGAATGTCGTCATCATCCTCGCCGATGACCTCGGGTTCTCCGATCTCGGCTGCTACGGCGGCGAGATTGACACGCCGCACCTCGACCGTCTTGCCGCCGGCGGGCTGCGGTTCACCCAGGGCACCAACACGGCCCGCTGCTGGCCGACCCGGGCGGCCCTGCTCACCGGCTACTACGCCCAGTCCGTCCGGCGCGACTCACTCCCGGGAGGCAAGGGAGGCGTGCATGGCTCGCGACCAGCCTGGGCGCGGCTCCTGCCGGAACTCCTCCGCCCGGCGGGGTTCACGAGTTTCCACTCAGGCAAGTGGCATGTCGATGGCGACCCGCGGCAGCAGGGCTTCGCCCGCTCGCTCGACGTGAGCGGCGCCGGCCAGAGCAATTACTTCGATCCGGGCGGCGTCACCGAGGATGGCCAGCCGATCGGGGGTCGCGACGAGTTTTATGCGACGAGCGCGATCGGCGACCACGCCGTCAAGTGCCTCAAGGAGCATGCAGCCAAGCGGGCCGGCGCCCCGTTCTTTCATTACATCCCGTTCACGGCACCGCACTTTCCGCTCCAGGCGCCGCCGGAACTCGTGGCGAAGTATCGCGACCGCTATCGCGCAGGCTGGGACGCCGTGCGCCGGGCGCGGTGCGAGCGCGTGAGGCAGATGGGCCTGGTGACGTCGCCCGCGGCGGAGCCGGAGGGCGACGTGGGGCCGCCGTACCAGCCCACGCCCGAGACGCTCGCGCGGCTCGGAGCGGGCGAGGTAGACCGGCCGCTGCCATGGGACGATCTCTCGCCAGCGCAGCGGGATTTCCAGGCTCAAAAGATGGCGATCCACGCGGCGATGATCGAGGCCATGGATCGCGAGGTCGGCCGGATCGTTGCCGAACTCGAGGCGATGGACGCCCTCGCGAACACCCTTATTCTATTCGCGAGCGACAACGGCGCGACCGCCGAGATCATGGTCCGCGGCGAAGGGCACGATCCCGCCGCAGCGCCCGGCTCGCGGAAGACGTTTCTCTGTCTCGGGCCCGGCTGGTCGAGTTGCGCCAATGCGCCCTTTCGGCGCCACAAGACCTGGGTGCATGAAGGAGGCATCGCCACGCCCTGGATCGTTCACTGGCCGGCGGGGATCGCGGCGCGGGGTGAACTCCGCACGCAGCCGGTGCACGTGATCGACGTCGTGCCCACCGTGCTCGACGTCGCCGGCATCGCCCCACCCACGGAGCACGCCGGCACGCCGGTGCCGGCGTTCCAGGGGCGGAGTTTTGCCAAGGCCCTCGCCGATCCGGCGGCACCGGCGGCCCACGACGCGCTCTGGTGGTGCCACGAGGGCAACCGGGCGGTGCGCGTGGGCGACTGGAAACTCGTGGCCGCGAGGAACACGCCCTGGGAGCTCTACGATCTCGCGGCCGACCGCTGCGAAACCAAAAACCTTGCCGGCGTTGAGCCGGGCCGAGTGCAGGCGCTCGAGGTTGCCTGGAACCGGGTCGCGGAGGAGTGTCGTGCGCTCGCGGCGAATGACCAGCCGTCGCAGAAGGCTCAGGCGAAACGGCCCAACATCATCTATGTCATGACCGACGACCAGGGCTACGGCGACATCGGCGCGCACGGCAATCCCGTCGTGAAGACTCCGCACCTCGACCGGATGCACGCCGAGAGCGTGCGGCTCACGGAGTTCCACGCGAGCCCCACCTGCTCCCCCACGCGGGCGGCGCTCATGACCGGTCGGCACGAGTTCCGCTCGGGCGTGACCCACACGATTCTCGAGCGTGAGCGGCTCGCATTGTCGGCGACCACGCTGCCACAGCTCTTGAAAGCTGCCGGGTACGCGACCGGCATCTTCGGCAAGTGGCACCTGGGCGACGAGGATGACTACCAGCCTGGCAAGCGGGGCTTCGATCGGGTGTTCATCCACGGCGGTGGCGGCATCGGGCAGTCGTATCCCGGGAGCTGCGGCGACGCGCCCGGCAACACCTACTTCGATCCCATGATCCGCAGCGACGGGAAGTTCGTGAGAACGAAGGGCTACTGCACCGACGTGTTTTTCGCCGCGGCGCTCGAGTGGATCGACGCCCAGCGCAAGCAGGAACAGCCGTTTTTTTGCTACCTCACGCCGAACGCCCCGCACGACCCGCTCGACTGCCCGCCGGGGTCCGACACGCCGTATCTCGCGAAGCTCGAGGCGGCCGGGATCACCGACCCCACGCAGCGGGAGAAGATCGCCAGGTTCTACGGGATGATCGGGAACATCGACACGAACGTGGGCCGCCTGTTCGCGAAGCTCGACGCGTGGGGCCTCGCGGAGGATACGCTCGTGGTGTTCACGACCGACAACGGCACGGCGACAGGGGCCGCCGTGTTCAACGACGGCATGCGGGCCCAGAAGGGCTCGCCCTATCGCGGCGGCACGCGGGTGCCGAGTTATTGGCGCTGGAAGGGCAGCCTCCCGGCGGGCATGGACATGCCGTCGCTCGTGGCCCATATCGACGTCCTGCCGACGCTCTGCGCCCTGGCCGACGTGGAGATTCCGCCACCCGTCGCAGCCAAGGTGGAGGGGCGGAATTTCGCGCCGCTCTTGCGCGGCGCCCGCATCGGCTGGCCTGACAGGCCTCTGATCACGCATGTGGGACGCTGGGATCGGGGCAAGGCTGCGGAGAGCGCGTATCGCAACTGCCGGATCCGCGAAGGCCGGTGGAGCCTCGTGAACGTGAAAAACCGCCCCGACGCCTGGGAACTCTACGACCTCTCAACTGATACGGGCGAGAAGAACGACGTTGCGAAGGACCATCCCGATGTGGTGCAGCAGCTCGTGGCCACGTACGACGCGTGGTGGGCGGGCGTGCAGCCGGACCTCGTCAACGAAAACCTCGAGGGCCCCTCTGAAAACCCCTTCAAGGTTGCCTTCGCCCGGCAGTTCGGCCCAGAGCCGACGCTCGCCGACGTGCCGTACGGCCCGCACCCGAAGCAGCGGATCCACTTTTGGAAGAGTCCGAAGGCAAGCGCGGAGAAGCCCGCGCCGCTTCTCTTCTTCGTGCACGGCGGTGGTTGGCAGGGGGGCGATCGGCTCTCGGGGCTCGCCACCATGCTGCCGAAGCTCCTCGAGGCAGGCGTGTCGGTGGCGAGCGTCGAGTATCGGTTCATCAGGGAGGGGATGGATGAGGGCATCGATCCGCCCATCGAGGCGCCACTGTCCGACGCGGCACGGGCGCTGCAGACGGTGCGGAGCAAGGCGGCGGAGTGGCAATTCGACAAAACCCGCGTGGCCGCGAGCGGCGGCTCGGCCGGCGCGTGCACGAGCCTATGGCTTGCGTTCCACGACGACATGGCCGATCCCAAGAGCAGCGATCCTGTGGCCCGCGAGTCGACCAGGCTGTTGACGGCGGCAGTGCACGGCGCCCAGACCACGCTCGATCCGGTGCAGATGAAGGAGTGGATACCCAACAGCCGCTACGGCGGCCACGCCTTCGGCTTCATGCCGAGCCCCGAAAAGCGCGACAGCCAGTTCGCCGAGTTCCTCGCCGCCCGCGACCGGCTGCTCCCGGTGATCACCCGCTATTCGCCGTATGCCCTCGCGTCGGCCGACGACCCGCCGGTCTATCTCCACTACAAATCGCCCCCGGCGCTCGGTGAGCCCCAGAGCGACCCGACGCACAGCGCAAACTTCGGCGTCAAGCTCAAGGAGCGGCTCGACGGGCTCGGGGTGCCGTGCGAACTCGTCTATCCGGGAACGCCGGACGTGCGCCACCCGACCGCCGCGGAATTTCTGATTGACGTACTGACGAAGTCCGAGTGAGAGGAGTATCGAACGTGCAAATCCACGGACGCCTCCCCCTTGCGTGCCTGCTGCTCCGCATGCCGCAAATATGAGTCGCCTGCCGGAGATCTGCACACGCAACTCTTCAACCTCGCCGAAAACCCGCATGAACTGCTGGCGGAGCTCGAGCGTCTCTTGCTCGCCGAGATGCAACGGCACGACGACCCGTTTCGATTTTCCGATCAGCCCCCGGAGGCCGCATCCCCGTGAAGAGCGACATTCCCACCCTGACCCTGATCATTGGATTCCTGGTTGCCACGGGTTTGGCGTGCGCCGCCGATCCGCGGCCGAATGTCGTCCTGTTCCTGGCCGACGATCTTGGCTACGGCGAACTCGGCTGCTACGGCAACGCGGCTGCGATCACGCCGAACCTCGACCGCTTTGCCGCGGAGGGTTTGAAGTTCACCGACTGCCACTCCGCCTGCCCGGTCTGTTCGCCGTCACGGGCCGCGCTCCTCACGGGCCGGCACCCTTACCGCACCGGCATCTTCACCTGGATTCCCGAGGGGAGCCCGATCCATCTGCGCACGAGCGAAATCGCGCTGCCGACGCTGCTCCGCGAGGCCGGCTACGACACCTGCCACATGGGGAAATGGCACTTGAACGGGAAATTCAATTCCCCCGAGCAGCCCCAGCCCGATGCCCACGGCTACGCCTGGTGGCTCGCCACGCAGAACAACGCCGCCCCGAGCCATGCCTTTCCGGACAATTTCGTCCGCAACGGCGAAGCCGTCGGCAAGGCCGACGACCACTCGGCGCCGTTCCTCGCCCGGGAGGCGATCGACTGGCTGAAGACGAAGCGCGACCCTGGGAAACCCTTCTTTCTCGCCGTGTGGACGCACGAGCCGCACTATCCGATCGCCTCGGCCGAACGCTATGAAAAACTCCACGCGGCGATCGCCGATCCCGAGGAGCGGACGTATCGGGCGAATGTGACGCAGCTCGACGACGCCTTCGGCAGGCTCATGAAAGCGCTCGATGAACTGGGCGCAGCCGAGAACACGCTCGTGTTTTTCACGAGTGACAATGGGCCGGAAGGGGATGGCGGGAAGGGGCCGGGACGGGGTCTCACCGGCGGACTCCGGGCCCGCAAGCGGTCGGTCTACGAGGGTGGGCACCGCGTGCCGGGACTCGTCCGCTTTCCCGGCCGCATCCAGCCGGGTGCGGAGAGCGACCTCCCCATCATCGGCAGCGATTTCTTCCCCACCGTGCTCGCGCTGGCCGGGCTCGCGCCCCCCAAGGGCGTGACGCTCGACGGTGCGAATCTCCTGCCGGCGCTTGGCGGTGGCACGGTGGAGCGGCCGGAACCGCTGTATTGGCGCTGGGGCGGGAAGGTGGCCTACCGCGAGGGCGACTGGAAGGTCGTCGTCGATGAGGCGTTCACGAAGCCCGAGCTCTACGACCTCGCGACCGACCGGGCCGAAGCCCACGACCGCGCCGCCGAGGAGCCCGAGCGACTGGCGGCGATGATGGACCGCCTGCGGGTCCACACCGCCGAGGTCGAGGCCGAGGGCCCCGACTGGTGGCGGCACGAGGACTGGAACGGCCGCAAGGAGAGGGGCGGGAAGGCGGCGGCGGCCCGGTAGGCTTGTGCCGCTGGGCTGGCCGGCCGGTGGGCGATAGACTCGCGACCCACAGGCCACAGGGGAGAGGACCGTCCAGGCATGAAGCCGCCACAGCATTCTTCAGCGGGAGGCAGGAGGCTGGGGCTCGCGCTCTTCTGGGTCTACGTCGCCCTCTACGCCGGCTTCATGGCCGTCGTCCTCTTCCGGCCCGACCTGCTCTCGCTGCGGCCCTTCGGCGGCGTCAACCTCGCGATCGCCTACGGCATGGGGCTCATCGCCGCGGCGTTCGGCCTGTCGCTCCTGTCGCTCCTCTTCCGGGCCGATCACTAGGGAGCGGGTTCGCATGCTCTATGACACGTCCCCGCTCGCGCTCGCCATCTTCGCCGCGTTCGTCGGCGGCGTGATCGGCCTGTCGTTCTACCTCGGCCGCAAGGGACAGTCGGCCCAGGCCTACTACGCCGCACACGGCGAGGTGCACTGGTTCGTCAACGGGATCGCGTTCGCCGGCGACTATCTCTCCGCAGCGTCGTTTCTCGGCATCTGCGGGATGATCGCCTTCCACGGCTACGACGGCTTCCTGTACTCGATCGGGTTCCTCGCCGGCTGGATCGTGGCACTGTTCGTCATCGCCGAGCCGATCAAGGCGCTCGGCCGGTTCACGTTCGCCGATGCCCTCGACAGCCGGTTCAACAGCCGGGGCATCAAGCTCGCCGTGGCGATTTCGACGCTCGTCGTCAGCGTCTTCTACCTGATCCCGCAGATGGTGGGGGCGGGTGACCTGATCGTGCCGCTCCTGGGCCTGCCGCACTGGGCGGGTGTCGTGCTCGTGGGCGTGGCCGTCACGCTCATCGTCGTCACCGCCGGCATGGTCTCGACGACCTGGGTGCAGTTCATCAAGGGCTCGCTCCTCGTGTTTTTCTGCGGCGTGCTGGCCGTGCTGATTTTGGACCGCGGCCTGACCGTGAATGCGGGGCGTCCCGGTGCGGAAAACCTCGCCCCGCAGACCCGCACGATCACGCGCGACGGCACGGTGCTCGTGGATGGCCTGCCGCAGTCACGCGACCACGACCTCCGGCCGGTCGGGACGATCAGCCGCCTGCCCGACCGCTATGCCGGAAAAACCGCGACCGGTCCCCTGCGGCCGCTCGAGTACCTGGCCGCCCTCGAGGATTCCACGATCGTGACCTGGGCTCCCACGAAGCGGGCGGACGAGGCGGGCGTCCACACGACCTACGCGCCCGTCGAAAGGAAGGGCGTCGATCTCCTCAAGCCGGGCGGCTACTTCAAGGGGCTCACGACGGGGAAACTCGCCGACCGGCTCGACTTCGCGAGCCTCATGCTCGCGCTCTTCTGCGGCACCGCCTCGCTGCCGCACATCCTCATCCGCTACTACACCGTGAAGGATGCCGCCGCGGCCCGCAAGAGCACGGTCGTGGGGATCGCGGCGATCGGGGCCTTCTACGTGCTCACGCTCTACCTGGGCCTGGGCGCGATGACGAGCGGGGCCCTCGATCCGACGAGCTCGAACATGGCGGCCCCGCTTCTCGCCAAATCGTTCAGCACGACGCTGTTCGCGATCATCTCGGCCATCGCCTTCACGACGGTGCTGGGCACGGTGAGCGGCCTGATCATGGCCGGCAGCGGGGCGGTGGCCCACGATCTCGTGGAGAACGTGCTCGGCGTCCAGATGACCGATCACGAAAAAGTGCGGTGTGGAAAACTCGCGGCGGTGGGCCTTGGGATCGTGGCGATGGCCCTCGGCATCTTGTTTCGGAGCTTCAACGTGAGTTTTCTCGTCGGCTGGGCGTTCAACATCGCCGCGAGTGCCAACCTTCCGGCGCTCGTGATGCTCCTGTTCTGGCCGCGGACGACGAAGCAGGGGATCGTCGCGGCCGTGACCGTCGGCATGGTCGCCTCGCTGGCGTGGATCCTGCTCTCGGCCGACACCTACGAAAAAGTCTACGGGCTTTCCCGCGACCTGTCGGTCGTGCCCTTCAGCCAGCCGGGGCTCGTCACGATCCCACTCGGGTTCTTCGTGCTCGTCGGCGTTTCGCTCCTGTCGCCCGCCCCGCCCCCGTCGTCTCATCGTGGTCGTGGACCACGCTGAGCACCTTCGCCGTCGCTCCGCGGGTCGCGGGCATCAGCCAATGCGGGATCGTGGCATGGAGGTAGACGCTGTCGCCCTTGCCCAGCAGGAGCAGATCGTCGCCATACTTGAGTCTGACGTCCCCCTCGAGCACCAACAGGAACCGCTCGCCCGCGAAGCAGTCCGGGCTGCCCTTCGAGCCGTTGCCCGAGACGTGGAGGATCGCCGGATGCATCGCGCGGTCGTGCCACTGGTCGGCCCGATGTTCGATCGAGACACCGCTGCGGCGCTCGCCGCCCGCCGGCTCGACCCGCCCCGTTCCATCCTTGATGGCGACGTACCGCGGCGGCATCGACAGCCCGGCCACGAGCGCATCGACCCCGCACTCGAGCACGGTCGCCAGTTTCACGAGGCCGTCGAGCGACGGCGAGAGTTGGCCGTTCTCGAGTTTCGAGAGCCAGCTCACCGTGAAATCGGCCCGCGAGACGACCTGTTCGAGGGTCAGTTTGCGGGCCAGGCGGGTGGCACGGACCCGGCGGCCGAGGTCGGCCAGATTCACCGAAGACGTCATGGGTGCAACACTCATGGTGGCGGGCCACGAGTATGCACAGTGGACATGACACCCGCAAGAGGGGTAGATGCCCCCCGTCAGGCCACCGGACGGCGGAAGTGCCGGTAGGCCTGGAGGACGTCGTACAGGTCGGCGGACACGGTGATGTCGTCGGCCTCGAAGTCGGTGAGCCAGGTCCGGTTGCTGGCCACGGCGTCGGCCAGGAGCGGCAGGATTTCGCCGAGCGTGGTGCGGACAACCGGGGCCGCAGGGGCCTCCTGGACGAAGGGGACCGCGGCCGAATCCATGTCGGGCCCGGTGTAAACGCGGAGTTTTCGCAGTGCCATTGAAGCCTCTCCCTGGCTGACGGACCGTGGTGTCGGGCGGGTCGGCCTCTTGCCGACCCTCTCCCGCCATGCTGGATATCGGCCGTCGTGGCCCGCAAAGTTTGGCCGAATTCCCGGGTCGTGCCGAAAATTCGTCCCGTGCCGGCAAGACAGGCGGGCCGCGGGAGGCCGGGGGCTGCGGGTCAGGCGGTCGGGCGGCCGTTGCCGGCGGCACCGGTCGTGAGCCGGCCGGCGCGGAACGCCGCCCCCATCGCCTGGGGCACGAGCGCCTCGGCCTGGATGAGCCGCGTGCGATTCTCGGCGGTCGCCGCCTTCATCTCCTGTTCCCTGGCGATCGCGAAGGCCCGCCGCTCCTCGGCCTTCGCCCGAGCCACCCGGGTGTCGGCCTCGGCCTGGTCCGCCTGCAGCCGGGCGCCGATGTT
>JBBAVM010000015.1:0-47683 GCA_040397685.1 Pirellulales bacterium | reverse complement strand
TCGCCGCCGATGAAGCCGGCGCCGCCGGTCACGAGAATCGGTCGCATGGGCCGTGTTCCTGGCTGGGATCCTGCTGGGGTGCGTGGCAAACGGGAGAGGTAGGGCAACCCGTGCCGCACCCGCAAGGCCAGTTTCGGCAGGCCTAGTGTCCCCGGCTCGGCGCCCTGCCCCGGAATTTACCAGCGAGCCTCGAGGCCGGTCGTGGCTCCGTGAAGCAGGACCGACGAGTAGGGGCTGACGGACGTGGTCGGCGGATCGACCGCGAAGTCGGTGAGCGCGAGCTGGTTGGCGGCATTGGCGACGCCCCCCAGCCAAAACACGGTGTAGCCCGCCCGCCACGAGAGCCAGTTGGTGAGCCGGTATTCGCCCACGAGGCCCACTTCGCCGACGAATGAGACGGTGTCTTTGGAGGCGGCGACGGCCGTATCGAGCAGGGCCGACTCGCTCAGGATCTGGCTCCGCTGCCACGCCTGATAGTTGTAGTAGACGCCGCCCTTGGCGAGGCCGTTGATGCGAATCCGGTCGCCGCGGTTCCAGAGCATCATGTCGGCGCCGAGCTGGCCGCCGTAGAGGTTGTTGCCGGTCTTGGTGGTGTAGGCGTCGATGCCGGGGATGCCGAACGTATCGACGAACACGTCGCCCACGAGGAGCTGCTGCGTCCACTCCACCCAGCGGAAGCCGGCGATCCACGTGATCGGCCCGCCATTCGACCTCCGCAGGTTGAACTCCCAGCTCTTGATGCCCGAGGTTTGTTCGACACCCGCCCCGACGACATCGTTGAAGGGCACGCCGCCGAGGCCTTCGCTCGAAAACGTGCTGCCGTCCGGGGCGACGGCCTGGCCGATCCCGTGGAACGAGCCCACGGCGAAGTAGTTGAGCTCGAAGGCGCGGCACGCGTCGCGGTGCCAGGTGAGCGAATAGCGGGGGGCGGCCGACATGCCCGGCGGGGCGTCGCTGAGGCCGAGGGCCTGCGCGCCGGTGGCGTCGTCTATATAGAGCGTGCGGTTGGGCACGTTGCCCATGAAGAGGAAGAGCGCATCGATCTGGGCCGTCCAGCGCGGGCAGCGGGCGGGGTCGCCGCCGCCCATGGCGGGGAGCAGCCCGTCGGAGATCACGTATTCGCTCGCGCCGCTCTCCTCGAAGTTTTCCGACTCCACAAGCGGACCGCCAGCGGGGGCATCGAGGGGGGTGTCGATGGCGGCGTGGGGGGGCATATCGAGCGGCGCTTCGAGCGGCAGGCCGACGAGCGCGTTGTCGGGGCCGGCCACGGTCTCGGGCAGGTCGCCCACGACGTATTCCTGAGGGTCTTGGGCGCGGGCGGGCGGCGTGAACGGGGCCAAGGCCGTGCCACTGGCGACAGCGACCGCCGCCACGAGACGGCGGGCGGCCTCTGCGGCCGCGGCGCGGGCCTTGCGACCGGTGGAATCCAGACGGTTCACGCGACTGGTGGAAGCGTTCATATCGGCCATGTCCTCCGAGACGGCAGGGTCGCAGGGAAAATCGACCCCCGGCCGCGTGGACCGTGACTGAAGTTCCTCGAGTGCCGGTTCCGGAGAATGGGGAACTTGGGCAACGACCTCCCATAGTGCCGGTGGAAGGGGCAGCCGAGCCGGCTGGAGGTCAGATCGAGGGGGGCGGAAACCACGCCTGCAAGTGAGAAATCCCGCCGTAAAACGGCCCTCACGAACTTCTTGCGCCCATTCTTTGACTTGCTTGCAGTTCCTGCCTAGTTTGGCTCCTTACTTCCCTCCTTTGGGCGGGTTATTCCTAATTGTCAAGTAACTTGATATAGGGTGCTCCGCCTAGGGGGGCTGTGCCTCCGAATTTTGGTGTTACACCCTCACTGTGACTACCTGGCAGCGTTCGGTTCATCCACGCCTTTTCTGAGGAAGCTTCAGCAATGCGTCTCTTCTCGTTCCGCCGGTCGGGGATCGCCCGGATGACTCCCGAATCGAAGGCGGGCTCGGCACCCGTTCGCGCGCGAAATGGGCGCACGACTCGACGACATTCGCCCACAAACCGAACGCGGAACGTTGAGGCACGATCTCCCGAAATCCTTGAGCAACGCCGACTGTTGGCGTTTGACCTCGTGCAGGCTTTGGCGACGTCCGACCGGCCGTTCTTCTTGGCCGGAACGAACTACTCGACGGCCGCCCTGACCGAGGCACCCCCGGAAATCTCGCTGCGATTCAGCGTCGGCGCGAAGATTGATCCGACGACGCTTGCGAGCGGCATCACGATCGTCCGCAGCGGCGGCCTGAACGACGCCTTCGCCAACGGCAACGATGTAGTTGTCACGCCAGGTTTTCTCGGCGTGGATGACGCCCCTAACGAGAATCGGGTGATCATCCGGTTCGCCGAGTCGTTGCCCAACGACTCCTACCGGATCACGATCGGCGCCTCGCTCAAGACGCTGCCGGCAGGGCCGAACGCCGCCGTGCAGATATTCCGCGATGGCGCCGCGTTCGACCTCCGGTTCAACCTCGACCTCGGCGCCCAGGTGATGGCGGTCGTCCCGCAGCCGGTCATTCGGACCGAAGCGGGGCTTGTTCAGAACCGGGACCAGATCGTCGTCCACTTCAATGCTGCCGATCCACTCGATGTCGCGTCGGCCCAGACGCCCGGCTCCTACCGCCTTTATGAGATTGATCAGGCGACCGGCCTTGACCGGGCCGGGGCGTTCGCAGGTGGAGCCAGTTTTGCGACCCCCACGACGGTGACCTACGACGCGGCCACCGGCCGGGCGACGCTCGATTTCGCCGCTGGCACGCTTGCCGACGGCAAGCTCTTTCGACTCCAAATCGGGCAGTCGGCCGTTGCACCGAAGGCCGACGTCGCCGAAATCGACAACGCCAACTCGACGTTCGCGACGGCGAAAGACCTGGGCGCGCTGTCGGCTGGTGGCCTCGAACGCGTCACCGTGAAGGTGACGGGCGCCATCGACCCGACCGCCCAACTCCCCACGCCCTCCGGGCCGATTTCATATCCCGACCAGACGGGCGACGGGACGGAACCCGGCCACCGGGACATTCCATCAGAGAACCATCTTGGCGGCGCTGCGACGCCTCCCGGCGCGATCACCGTCCGATACTTCAACTTCAACGACTTCTACGGAGACGATGTCCAAGGCAACGTCCTCCACAACACAATTACGGAAACCCAGAAACAGCGGGCCAGGGAGATCTTCGATCTTTACAGCCGCTACACAGGCATTCGATTCGTTGAATCCGACGATCCCGACGCGATTACGGTCGTCACGGGCGACCTGCGGGCCGTCGCCCCAACCTTCCCGCCGGAGAATCTCGCCGGCATCTCCAATGGCCGCACGCTCGCGGTCATCGACAGTTCCGATAACGCGGGCGAGAGCGAGTATGGCGGGGCATGGTTTCAGACGGCCATGCACGAGATCGGCCACGCGCTCGGCCTCGGACACGCCTATGACATCCCCGCGATCATGGGCGACATCGCCAGGCTGGGCGCAGAGGGCGTCTTCCCTGGCAACTACGACAACGTCCACATGAACTATCTCTATCCGCGCGTCGGCACGGATATTGATCTCTACAGGTTCCAGCTCGCAACCGCCGGCAAACTCACCGCGCAAACCTTTATTTCCCGCCCCGATGCGCCGGCGTTGAGCACGCTCGACAGCGTCCTCACGCTCTACCGCGAGAATCTCGTCGGGGGCGTTCCCGTGCGCACGTTGGTCGCCCGCAACGACGACTTCTTCGGCCGCGATTCATTTGTCGGCCTCGACCTTGAAGCCGGCACCTACTACATCGCCGTGACGAGCGCCGGCAACACGGCCTTCAATCCCGAGATTCCCGACAGCGGGTACGGGGGCCGCAGCGACGGCGCGTACGACTTGCGGATGGACTTCTCGCCGGCCGCCTCCGTGACGAGCCCGATCCTCGATAAGACGGGCACCGCAGTCGATGGGGATCGCGACGGCCGGCCGGGTGGGGAATACAAGTTTTGGTTCAAGGCGTCCACGAACGCGGGCGCTGCAACCACGCTGTTCGTGGATAAGGCCGCCTATGCCGACTTGGCTGCCGCGACCCGCGCCGGTGCGGACGGGTCGCTCGGTAAGCCCTACTACCGGATCCAAGATGCGCTCGCTGCTGCAGCGACAGGGACGATCGTCCGCATCATCGGCAACGCCGCCGGCCCCGGCGGCACGTCGCGGCCCTATCTCATCGGTACGGACGTCTACGGAAGCACGCTCGAAGACGGTGACTCGCTCATCGTGCCGCGAGGCGTGACGGTCATGATCGACGCCGGGGCGACCTTCAAGCTCCGCGGGGCGAACATCGATGTCGGCAGTTCCTCGCCGCTGGTGGATCGCAGCGGGGCGTCGCTCCAGGTGCTCGGCACGCCGAACGACAACGTCCGGTTCACCTCCTACCACGACGACACCGTCGGCGGCGATTCCGACCGCTTCGGACCGGCGGCCAACGGCGGCCAGTGGGGCGGCATCGTGTTCCGGGGTGACTCCGACTTCGCCAAGGACCGCGTCCTCGGCACGCTCGGCGGCCCGCGCAACAACGACACCGTGTTTCTCAACACGGTCGCCAACGCCTCGATCCGGTATGGCGGCGGGCCGGTAACGGTCGATGGTTTCGAGCAGAACTACGCGCCGCTGCATCTCGAGAGCACCCGGCCATCGCTCGTCTTCAATTCGCTGACCGACAACTCGTGCGCCCCGATCTCAGCCGACCCGAACAGCTTCGAGGACACCTCCGGCCGCGTGGGCCCCGAGATCCGCGGAAATCGGCTTGTGGCCAACTCGATCAACGGGATCTTCGTGCGCATCCGCACGGAACTCGGCAAGTCGATCGACCGGCTCAGCGTTCCGGCCCGGTTCCGCAACACCGACGCCCCGTACGTGCTCACCGAAAACCTGCTTATCGACGGCGGCGCGGGCGGCTACGTGGAAAACGCCGCCACCGGCGACGTCTACGCCCGGGCGTCGGGGCGGCTGCAAGTGGACCCCGGCGTGGTGATCAAGTTGTGGCGGTCGCGGATCGAACTCGAGCGCGGGGCGGCCCAGTTCATCGCCGAAGGTCTGCCGAACAACCGCATCGTCTTCACGACCCTCGCCGACAACCGGTTCGGCAACGGCGGCACGTTCGACACCAACGGCATCAACGTCGATGTGCGCACCCCTGGCGACTGGGGAGGCATCGTCGTCAACGCGGGGGCCAAGGCGAGCATCGATCGGGCCTACATCGCCTACGGCGGCGGCGAGACGCCGATCGAGGGCCGGTTCGACAACTTCAGCGTCGTCGAGACGCATCAGGGCGACCTGCGGCTTACCAATAGCCGGCTGGAGTTCAACGCCGCGAGCGTGGCGGCGTCGGACCGCGACGGCCGCGGCGGCAACGACGACGCCACCGTTTTCGTCCGCGGCGCGCAGCCGATCATCGTGGGCAACGATTTCTGCTCCAACGCAGGTGCGATGGCCAGCGTCAACGCCAATGCGCTCGTCGATGCCCAAACCCCTGACCCCGGCCGCAGCACCGGCCCCATCGACCGCTTCTCGACCTACGACGACAACCGCGGCCCGCTGGTGCGCAACAACGTCACCTCCTATGCGGCCGGATCGGGCGCGATCGCCGGCATGCGGGTGCGCGGCGAGGAGATCACTGTCGAAAGCGTCTGGGACGACACGGACATCGTCCACGTCGTGCAGAGCGAGGTGATCGTCCAGAACTTCCACACGGCCACCGGCCTCCGCCTCCAGAGCAGCCCGAATGCAAGCCTGGTCGTCAAACTCCTCGGCTCCAGCGCCGGGCTCACGGCCGCGGGCTACGGCCTCGACATCGACGATCGCATCGGCGGCACGGTGCAGGTGGTCGGCTCGCCGACGAAGCCCGTCATCCTCACGTCGCTCAACGACGACACCGTTGGCGCGAGCTACGACCCGCTCGGGCGGCTCGTCACCGATACCAACGGCAATGGCTCGGCGACGACCGCCGCCCCCGGCGACTGGCGCAGCCTCAAATTCCTGCCCCTCTCCAACGATCGCAACGTGGCCGTCGTGCAGGAGGCCGAAGCCGCCTACCTCTCGCAGGCGACCACCGATAATTCTCGGCCGGGCACCGCCCAGGTGCTCGGCGTTCTTGCCCCAAATTACGCGGTTGCGAATGCGACCGGCACGCAGAACACGTGGGAGTCTGCCCAGGAGAAGAGCGGCGACGAAAACCGTCGCCTCGGGTTCGAAGTCCACGGCACGATCGGTCTCGACAACCCTGCCGACAACGACGTCTACGCCTTCCAGGGGTATTCGGGCTCCGAAGTGTGGTTCGACATCGACAAGACGAGCCCGGGGCTCGATGCCATGCTCGAGTTGCTCGACGCCTCGGGCAACGTGATCGCCCGGTCGGCCGACGGCCTGACCGATGGAGCGCTGACGCCGGCCGTGATCGGCGCGGCCCAGCCCCTTGGGAAGGACGGCTGGCGTGGCGGCGACTACTACGGCACGAATCCCCGTGATCCCGGGATGCGGGTGATCCTCCCGACCCGCGTCGGCTATCCGATCGGCACGCTGACGCAGTATTACGTCCGCGTCCGTAGTCAGGCCGCTTACACCGCGACGACAACTCAGCCCGCCTACGAAGCCGGGCTCGCAGCCACGCCCGCCGCGGCGCTCGCATCCGGCGCGACCCAAGGCCAATACCGCCTCCAGATCCGCCTGCGGCAGCGCGACGAAAAGCCCGGCTCGACGGTCCGCAGCGCCGACATCCGGTTTCCGACGACCGGCATCGACGTGCTCGGCCTGCCGCACAACTCCCAAGTGCTCGGGGAGACCGCGGAGCAGAGTACCGACGCCAACAACGTCTGGGCCTCCGCGCAGACCGTGGGCAACCTCCTCGCGGTGGATCGCAACACGATCAGCATTGGCGGCGAACTCGCCAGCGTTGCCGACGTCGATTGGTATCGGTTCGAGTTGAATGCCGCCCAGATCCAGTCGATCGCGGGCGTCAACGGCGGCCAGAAGACCTGGTCGGTGGTGTTCGACATCGACTATGCCGACGGGTTCCGCGGCGATCTCACGCTCTCGGTTTTCGACTCTCTGGGCCGGCTGATCTACGTGGGCCGCGACTCCGACGTGAAAGCCGATCAGCCCGGAGTCGATCCGGTGACCGGCTTACCCAACCAAGGCAACGACTTCGACGACCTGTCCCGCGGCTCGATCGGCAAGCTCGACCCATTCATCGGCCCGGTGCAATTGCCGACGAACGGCACCGGCCCGTACTACGTCGCCGTGTCGAGCAACGACCGCCTGCCGCCCGACCTGAGCGCCACGTTCGTGAGCAACGCGACCAACACACTCGTGCGGCTGGAGCCGGTCAATTCACTGACTCGTGTGGTCGAAGACCACATCGGCTCGAACGGCTACCTTGACTCAGCCCGGCAGCCGATCAACCCGACGACGCAGACGATCATCGACACAGCCACGGCCCAGGCCCTGTCGGCCCACGTGCGGCAGCTCACGCTCTCCGACGTCACTCTCTTCGTCTCGACGCCAACCACCCTGCAGACGCACGATCCGGTCAGCGGCCGCCGCGAGACCCTCTACGGTGGCAATTACGGCAACATTTCGCTGTCGGACCTCGACATGCGTCCCGACGGCCGACTCTTTGCATATGCCGGCGTGCCGCGCGACCTCGGGACGGTCGGCCGCGTCGTGGAGTTCGACGTCGGCCGCGAGCCAGACTCACTCACCGACCCGAGCGGTAGCGGCGAAATCATTTTTCAGACGAACGACGGCATCCTCGACAAATTTGTCAGCTCTGCCTCGTCGAGCACCTCGAGCAGCACGGTTTCGGCGTTCGCATTTCGCCGGACGGCCCTCGGCGAGTATGAGGACCTCTGGCTCGCGGTCACGGACGGCGACGGCTCAACCAAGCTCTACCAGGCGATCAACGGCGGCACCACGACCACCAATCCCAACGCTGACGCAGTGAGCGAGAATCCAGGCTATGACTGGTCGCTGTTCAACTGGGGTTACTTCGGTCGGGTCGTGATCGACCTTGATGGCACGAAACAGACTGACGGCAGCCTGCGCATCGGCGACACGCCTGGTGAAAAGCCGCTCGTCACCGGCCTCCAGTTCATCGACGATCGGGGCGGCCTGCTCTACGGCGTCACCAACACCGGCCTCCTCATTTCGATCGACACTTCAGACCGGCGATCGACGGCCTTTGATGGTGACGGCCTCTACGCGGTCGCAAAGGTTGTTTCCGACTACACCGATGCCTTGCAGTCGGTCAATGCCACAGGCTTCACCGGGATGGCTGCGGCACCGAGGAATCTCTACAACGGCGCCCTCCGAGGCAAGTTTTTTGCCGTCACTGACACCGGTCGGCTGACGTTGCTGAGTCCCACGGGAACGGGAGCGGCGACCGTTTCGGCGACGGTGGGCCAAATCCAGCGGGTCGGCGACACAGGCGGCTCGATCTACGTCCGGGGCGATACGACCGCCGTCACGCAGATCCCGAGTGATACCAGCGGCGCGGTCTCGACGACCGGCGTGGCTGGTGTCACAAATGGCGTCCTGACGTCAGGCAGTCTGACGTCGAACGCGATATCGTCTGGAGGCGCGAGCGGCGGGTATGTGACGTCGTCGTTCTCAACCACCGCCACCGGCAGCACCGGCGCAAGCGGCGGATATCTCTCGTCGCA
Source organism: Pirellulales bacterium (assembly GCA_040397685.1). Taxonomy (GTDB): domain Bacteria; phylum Planctomycetota; class Planctomycetia; order Pirellulales; family UBA1268; genus RGVT01. The sequence goes on along the minus strand of JBBAVM010000015.1, from coordinate 38,998 downwards.
ATTCTCCTCGCACGCCGCCGCAACTTCCGTCACCGGCACCGGCTATGTGGAGGCCACGTTCACCTCTACGGCGACCAGTTCGCCGGGAGCGACAGGTGGCTTCGTGGCATCGGCCTTCACCACCAACGCCCTTTCCAAAACCGCCGACAGTGGCGGCTATGTGGAGGCCACGCTCTCCGCTTCGGCCGTCGCGAAGACGGCCGACACGGGCGGCTACGTGCAGGCGACGCTGTCTTCCTCGGCGCTCCGCCAGGCCGGCGACAGTGGCGGGTTCGTCGAGGGCGCCTTCACAACTTCCGCAATCCGCACCACGGCTGTCGCGGCCACCGCGACGACGATCGACGTCACCGACGCGGCCGGCCTCCTGCCGGGCATGCTCGTGATCACGGCGAATCTGCCGTATGGTGCGACGATCACCGCCATCGACGTGCCCAACGCCCGGATCTCGGTCTCCGGTGACGCTTCGTCCGTTTCCGCCGGCGCCACGCTCGCCTTTTACACCCCTGTCGCCGCTGCCCAGGGTATTTCGGGCACCACGGTCGCAGGCACACCCGCCGCTGTCACGCTCTCGTCCACCGCCGGCCTCGCCGTCGGCATGGTGGTCACGGGCGGCGGCCTCACCCGTGTCACCAGGGTCACGAGCATCGACAGCGCCACCCAGGTCACGCTCGACCAGGCGCCTGCCGACTTCGCCAAGGCCTTCAACTTCTTCGGTGTCATCAACATCACCGCATCGGCTGACTTCGTGTCGGGCATGCGGCTCGACGCCAACGACGTTCGTGCGGAGATCCCCGCGGGCGTCGATTACCTTGTGGCCGGTGGCATCGCCTCCACGAGCGCCCCGGTCGGCGAGTTCAACGTCGTCACCGTCCGCGGCGTCCTGCCGGTCGGCGGAACCGTCAACGCCGCGAGCGCGAGCCGTCCCGCCAACCGGATCGACGGCCTTGCCGATACGACGGGTCTCCAAATCGGCATGCTCGTCGTGGGCAGTGGCGTTCCACACGCAACGACGATCACGGCCATCGATGCGTCGAACCTGCGAATCACCGTCTCGCAAAACATCACCGCCGTCACGGCCGCCAACGCTCTCGATTTCTACGCATCCGTCGACAGCCCACGGACCGCAACCGCCGTCAGCGGCGATTCGTTCACCGTGTCGGTTTCGCTGTCGGGTCTGGCCGTCGGCATGAGGGTCACGGGCGGTGGCCTGACGCAAGCCACTCGCATCGTGGCGATCGACGCGGTCGCCGGGCGGATCACGCTCGACCAGGCGCCCGCAGACCTGTCCCGGCCGCTGAGTTTCTACGGCGTCACGCGGCTCACCACGCCGGCCGGGTTCACTGACGGGATGGTGCTTGACCCGGGTGATCTCGTCGCGGAAGTCCCCGCGAACGTCACCTTCACGATCACCGGCGGCGTGGCGACGGCCAGCCGGCCTGTGGGTGAGTTCGCGGGCGTGAGTGTCCGCGGCGTCGTGCCAATTTCGGGAAGTGTCAACCCGGCCAGCGTCAGCCGTCCCGCCAACCGGATCGATGTCGCCGACACTACCAGCCTCGTCGATGGCATGCTCGTCGTGGGCACGGCGATCCCCTACGGCACCACGATCGAGACTCTCGATCTGGTGAATCGCCGGATCACGGTCTCTTCCCCCATCACGACCGTCACGCTCGGCAACAACCTGAAGTTCTACACGCCCGTCGCCACTGCCCAGAGCACTTCGGGCACCGCGGTCGCAGGCACGCCAACCGCCGTCACGCTCGCCTCCACCGCCGGCCTTGCCGTCGGCATGGTGGTCACAGGCGGCGGGCTCACGGGGCTCACCAAGGTCGTGAGCATCGACAGCGCCACGCAGGTCACGCTCGACCTTGCGCCTGCAGACTTTGCGAAACCATTCAGTTTCTATGGCGTCACGAAGCTCAATACAGCCGCCGACTTCGTCGCGGGCATGCGGCTCGACGCCAACGACGTACTTGCGCAGATCCCAGCAGGCGTCGATTACCTCGCGGTGGGCGGCATCGCGTCCGCGAGCGCCCCGATCGGTGAGTTCACCGGCGTCAACGTCCGCGGCGTCCTGCCGGTCGCCGGAACGGTCAACGCGGCGAGCGCGAGCCGCCCCGCCACCCGGATCGACGGCCTGGCCGATACCAATGGACTCGCCGTGGGCATGCTCGTCGTGGGCTCAGGTATTCCGTCTGCGACGACGGTTACCGACATCGACTCGATCAACAAACGAATCACCGTCTCGCAGAACGTGACCACTGTAACGCCTACGAACACGCTCAAGTTCTACGCGCCGGTCACGGGGGCCCAAGGCATCGCGGGCACGACGTTCGCGGGCCCGCCCGCTGCGATCACGCTCACCGCCCCTGCGACAACCGCCGGCCTCGCTGTCGGCATGCTCGTCACCGGCGGCGGTCTCACCGCCAACGCCCGGATCACGGGCATCGACAGCGTGAACAATCGCATCACGCTCGACCAGAAGCCCACCGACTTCAGCAAGGCCTTCAACGTCTACGGCGTGACGTCCTTTACGCCTCCGACGGGCCTCGTGGATGGCATGATGCTCTTCGGCAATCGGGTCCTCTTGGCCGATGGCCTGCCGGCCAACACGACCATCACCGGGGCAACGCTGTCTGCCAGCTTCTTCGGGGAAGTCACAAATGCCGCCATCACGGGCGTCCTGCCGGATGGTGGCACCGTCAATGCCGCCAGCCGCAATCGTCCTGCCAACAGGATCGATGACATCACGACGACGGGCCTGGCCGTCGGCATGCTCGTCACCGGCACCGCGATCCCCGCCGGCACCACGATCACCGCCGTCGATGGTCCAAACAGCCAGATCACCGTCTCGCAGAACGTGACCACCGTCACGCCCGCGAACACGCTCAAGTTCTACGCGTCTGTCCCCGGGGCCCAGGGCGTGACTGCCACAGCCGGAAACGGTACCACCGTCACGCTCCCCTCCACCGCGGGCCTCGCCGTCGGCATGCTCGTCACCGGCGGCGGCCTTACGACCAACGCCCGGATCACCGGCATCGACAGCGCGAACGATCGCATCACGCTCGACCAGACGCCCCCCGACTTTTCCAAGCCCTTCAGCGTCTACGGCGTCACGAACATCACACCCGCGGCCAACTTCGTGTCGGGCATGCGGCTCAATGCCAACGAGACCAGCGCGGCGGTTCCCGCGGGCGTGAATTACCTTGTGGCGGGCGGCGTCGCCTCGACCAGCGCTCCCATCGGGGAATTCGCGGACGTAACGCTCCGCGGCGTCGTGCCGCTGGCCGACGGCACGATCGATCCATCGAGCGTGAATCGAACCGCCTCGATGCTGAAACTGGATTCCGTCTCGGGCCTGCAATCCGGCATGCTCGTCGTCGGCACGGGTGTCGCCTTCGACACGACGATCTCGGATGTGAACGCCTCCACAAATGAGATCAAGGGCTCCAAGACGTTCGCCGCGGTCACGGTCGATACGACGCTCAAGTTCTACGCGCCGGTCACGGGCGCCCAAGGCGTGACAGCCTCAGGCGTAAACGGTACCACCATGACGCTCCCCTCCACCGCCGGCCTCGCCGTCGGCATGGTGGTCACGGGCGGCGGCCTCACCGGTGTCACCAAAGTCGTGAGCATCGACAGCGCCACCCAGGTCACGCTCAACCAGACGCCCGCCGACTTCACCAAGACCTTCAACGTCTACGGCGTGACGTCCTTTACGCCTCCGACGGGCCTCGTGGATGGCATGGTGCTCTTTGGCAATGGGGTCCTCTTGGCCGATGGCCTGCCGGCCAACACAACCATCACCGGGGCAACGCTGTCTGCCAGCTTCTTCGGCGAAGTCACAAATGCCGCCATCACGGGTGTCCTGCCGGTTGGTGTCACCGTCAATGCCGCCAGCCGCAACCGCCCCGCCAGCCGAATCGACGGCGTCACCACCACGGGCCTCACCGCCGGCATGCTCGTCACCGGCACCGCGATCCCCGCCGGCACCACGATCACCGCCGTCGATGGTCCAAACAGCCAGATCACCGTCTCGCAGAACGTGACCACCGTCACGCCCGCGAACACGCTCAAGTTCTACGCGCCGGTCACGGGTGCCCAAGGCATCGCGGGCACGGCGTTCGCGGGCCCGCCCGCTGCGATCACGCTCACCGCCCCTGCGACTACCGCCGGCCTCGCTGTCGGCATGCTCGTCACCGGCGGCGGTCTCACCGCCAACGCCCGGATCACGGGCATTGACAGCGCGAACAATCGCATCACGCTCGACCAGACGCCCACCGACTTTACTAAGTCCTTCAACGTCTACGGCGTCACGTCCTTTACGCCTCCGACGAGCCTTGTTGATGGCATGGTGCTCTTTGGCGACGGCGTCCCCGCCGACACCAGCATCGCCATCGCGGGCGGCAATACGACGCTCTCGAGCCAGTTCTTTGGCGACGTCACCGCCGCACCGATCAAGGGCGTCTTGCCGATCGCAGGGGTCGTCAGCCCCGCGAGCCTCAACCGCCCCGCCAACCGAATCGACGATGTCACCACCACGGGCCTCACCGCCGGCATGCTCGTCACCGGCACCGCGATCCCCGCCGGCACCACGATCACCGCCGTCGATGGTCCAAACAGCCAGATCACCGTCTCGCAGAACGTGACCACCGTCACGCCTACGAACAATCTCAAGTTCTACGAGCCGGTCCCCGGGGCCCAGGGCGTGACTGCCACAGCCGGAAACGGCACCACCGTCACGCTCCCCTCCACTGCCGGCCTTGCCGTCGGCATGCTCGTCACCGGCGGCGGCCTCACCGCCAACGCCCGGATCACCGGCATCGACAGCGCGAACGATCGCATGACGCTCGACCAAGCGCCCGCCGACGTCACCAAGCGCTTCAGCGTCTACGGCGTCACGAGTGTGAACGTTCCGGCCGGATTCGTCACTGGCATGATCCTCGATCCCCTCGACGTCGTGGCGGAGGTGCCCTACGGAGCCACGATCCTGTCCGTGGCAGCGGGAGTGGCTTCACTCGACCGCCCGATTGGCGAGTTTGCGAATACGCAGGTCTCAGGCCTGCCGCGGCTCCATGTCACCACGACGACGCGGAACACGGCGCCAATCTACAACAACCGCACCTACACGCTCGCGGCTCCGCTCCCGGATCCACGGCCCGGCCTGCTCGTGACCGGCGGCGGCCTCACCGAGCCGACGTGGGTCGAAGTCGCTTTCAACGCGGCGACGGTGCAGTTGTCGCGTGCCCTGCCCAATCCCGGGCAAGACGTGTCGTTCTTCGGCCCGCACACGATCGACCAGATTCCCGCCACCGACGGGCAAGAGGTCCGCCAGGGTGCTGTCGCCTGGGGCCACGGCCTCGCCCACGGCACGTTCGTCACGCGATTGACGCAGGGCGCTACCACTGCCAGCCTGTCGCAGCCGTTCGCTTCGGCGGCCGCGTTCGACCGCACCCTGGGCTCCGACCCGGTGCTGTTCCTGAACGCCAAGGCGACTGCCGCCGGCGTCGTGGCTCGCAACGTCTCGACGGCCGCCTTCGACGCCACGACGGGGCGAATGAGCGTCGTCTTCGATGCGGGCGTCGATGTCAGCGACCTCGTTCCCGGCATGATCGGGATCATCCCCGGCGGTGGCGGCGACATCCGCGTCTTCTCGGTCGATCCGGCCACCCGCACGATCCAGTTCACTGCTGCCAGCACCTTCCCCGCGGGCTGGCCGGCCGACGCCGCCACGGTGGCCAACTCCAGCATCACGTTCCTCCGCCCCGACGTCTCCACGAATGGTTCAGGAGAGTCGGTCGTGCTGACTCCGACCACCATTTTGGTCGATCCTTTGGTCGTTAGCAGCCTCCGCGTCGGCATGGCCGTGTTCGGCTCGCCGATCGCCGCCGGCACGACCATCCTCGCCATCGCCGGTTCGACCGTCGTCCTGTCGCAGCCTGCGCGAACGGGCTTTACCGGCAACACGCCTCTGGCGTTCCTCGACGGCCGTAGCATCGACGTCGCAGGCCAGACTTCTGCCCTGCAGCCCGACATGCTCGTCGAGGGCACTGGCGTCCTGCCGAACACATATGTCACGTCTCTTATCGGTGGACGCGCGGTGCTGTCACGGCCCGCCACCGAAACTCTGACAGACACGTCGCTCACGTTCAGCGGGCCGCTCACCTGGCAAAACGGCGGGGTAGCCACGATCGACCGCGCGGGCACCTACGGCGCCGGCAATATGGTCGTATTCCCGGACGCAGCCCGCCTTGCAGCCCTGTCCGTTGGGGTGAAAGTGACGGGCAACAACGTGCCGGCAGGAATCCGTGTCACTGCCATCGACACGCGGACCAACACCGTCACCTTGAGCCAGCCCCTCGCGGCCAATGCCGGCGATCTGGTCACCCTGCGGTTCTACCCCTCGGTCGCGGGCAATCAGATCGTCGTGGGCTTCCCGCAGCTCGTGCTGACCGACCAAGGCAGGAATAACCTGGCCGATTTTGGGATCGCACCCGGCATGGTCGTCTTCGGCGACGGGATCCCGACGGGTACGACCATCACCGCCGTGAAAGACGCGACCGGGCCCACCGATCCGTCGGTTATCACGATCTCGACCGCCGCGACCCTGACGCAACAGAATGCCGAACTGAAACTCGTCAAGCCTGCAGCGACGCGAAAGGCCACCACCGTCCAAGCCGCGGAACTGACGTTGGATTCGACCGCCGGAGTGACGGCCGGCATGGTCGTATTCGGGAACGGCATCGCCGACAACACATTCATCACGACCGTTGTGCCCGGCGGAATAACACTGTCGCAGGCCACCCTCGGCCAACTGCGAAACGCGTCGGTTTCGTTCATCCAGCCCGACGTGACGGTCAGCGGCACGATAAGCACATTTTCACCGAATTCTCTGACAACCACGACGACGGCCCTCCACGTCGGCATGCTCGTGTTTGGCTCGACCATCGCGCCGAATACGGTCATCACGGCCATCGCCGGAAATATCGTCACGCTCTCGAAGCCCGCCCTCAACCCGACCGGTGCCTCCGCTTCCTACGCCTTCGTAAAAGACGGCCGCGTCGTGACCAACGTCCAGTCGTTTGCAAACGTGGTGCTTAATCAAAGCGTCACCGGCGCTGGCATCGTCTCGGGAACGACCGTCGTCGGCCTGAACCTGACGGCCCGCACCATCACGTTGTCACACAGCGTCACGAGCCCGCAGGTTCCAAACCGAATCAGCTTCACGCAGGATGTTCCGCCGCTTGCCGTCCTCGGCGGAATCGCCAACACCGCCGCATTGAGAGCTGGCATGGTCATTTTTGGACCAGGTGTGGTGCCGGGAACCACGATCCAATCGGTTGACGACGCCAACTCGATTACGCTGACCCAGGATCTGAACGACGCGGTGGTCGATGTCGGCGATCGATTCAGCTACAGCTTCCTCGATCCCGCCAACCTGGGCACGCCGGCCGCAACGGTCCCCGGAGTGCAAGTCAATGGTTCCGACATCCTGCGCTTGACATCGACCACAGGCGTACAAGTTGGGATGGCCGTCGTCCTCGGGCCGGTTGCCAACCCGGTGTCGTACTTCCGGGTCGAGGCGATCATCGACGCGACGAGCGTTCGCCTGTCGCGTCCCGCCACCGCCAACGGTGCCGGTAATTTCTCCTTCTACAGCCTCCTGAGCGTCGGTTTCCTCGCCGATTGGTCTTCCGCCGACAACGGCTTCTCGCCCGTGCTGGCGGCCGGCATCACCGGCATCGCATTCTCCCCGCTCGACGTCAACCTCTGGCACGTCACTGAACGTCGCGGCGACACCACGATCGATCCCGTCTCCGCCGCCGACCCGGGCCACGGTATCAATGCGGCCCCAGATAATTCACGCTCCGCCGTGGTTGGCGGTTCGAGCATGTATTTCGGGCTCGAGTCGTGGCGGCAGAGCAATACGCCGTACGCCATCTACACCGGCGAGCAGGGCCAGTTCGGCGTCAATGCCGCCGACTGGCAGCGCGACCTGACCGAGGGCACCGGGCTCGGCGACTCCTACAACCTGCCCGGCGGAGCCTATGGCAGCCTGACCACGGATTCCTTCAGCCTCGTCGGATACCTCTATACCAACAAACCCACGCTCTATTTCAACTACTTTCTCGATACGGAAGACGCGTCCGGACTGGGCACGAGCGACACCATGCGCGATAGCGCCCGCGTCTTCATCTCCAAGGATGGCGGCCGCAACTGGGAGCTGATCGCGACCAACAACCAGACGCGGACCACGGCAAGCGAACTCCCGCTGTTCGCGTCGGTCTCTTCCAAAATCTCGAACGATCCTCGGCAACTTGTCCAAGAACTCTTTGATACCGGCAAAACCACCGGCTGGCGGCAGGCCAGGATCGACCTCGGCAATTATGTCGGGGAGGCCGATCTGCGACTCCGCTTTGATTTCAGCACCGCGGGCGAATTCGATCCCAGCCGCCCCGATCCTTCTGGGGCGATTGCCGGTCCCGCCGGCACCGACGGCAACTTCAACGACTGGTCCCGCGGGCAGACGAACGCCTTCGAAGGCTTCTACATCGATGACATCATCGTCGGTTTCGCCGAGCGGGGTGAAATGGTGACGGGCTCCGTCCCCGTCCAGGCCCGGGATTTCTACGACGCGCCCACTCCCAACCCGGGGCCGTCGGTGCCGGCCGAGTTCCTCCAGGGCCCCTACCAGCTGGAAATGCGCCGCGGTTCGGAGTACGGGTCGAACACCAGCGGGACTGGTGCCAGCATCTCCATCGACCGCCTGTTCGACCCCGATGACGATCTCGCGCGAAGCCTCGGCGAACTCGGTGACGAGAACCTGCCCCGGGAGCAGGGGCAGTTCATCATCGAGGGCAACTGGGTTTCGAACGCCGCTTCGTTCGGCATCAGCATCGATGCCGGCGACCGAGATCCCGCCATCGGGGCTCCCGCTTCGGGAGCACCCCGCAAGTTGCCCACGCTCAACAACAGTGGCCTGGCCACCGGGGCGGTCGTCGTCAACAACATCGTCTCCTCGAGCGGCGTGGCCGGCATCCGCTTCAGCGGCGATCCCAACACGGGCAACGTGCCCCTCGCCGCCGTGCCCTACGGCCGCCTCGTCAACAACACGATCTACGGCGGCGCGAAGCCGAGCGGGATCGGCGTCCAGGTGACCGAAAACGCGGCCCCCACGCTGCTCAACAACACCTTTTCAAACCTCATCACCGCGATCAGCGTCGATGCGACGTCGGTCAACGACGGCCTCGGCAATCTGCGCACGGTGATCGGCACGTCGGCCTTCCACAACGTGGGCACGCAGGTGTCGGGCGCCACGGCCAACCAGTCGCTCACGCTCGCGAGCAATCCGTTCGTGGCGGCGGGATTCGCCAACTTCTACCTCTCGGAGGGCTCGGCGGCGATCGATAGCGCCCTCAACACGCTCCAGGACCGCACGGAATACAACGTCGTCACGTCGCCGTTGGGCATCCCCGTCTCGCCGATTGTCGCCCCCGACCGCGACATTTACGGCCAGTTGCGCGGCGACGACCCGAAGCAGGCGAGCACCCCGGGCCTGGGCAGCAACATCGTCAAGGATCGTGGCGCCGTCGATCGCGTCGATTTCGCGGCCCCCTACCGCTCGCTTGTCATCCCAGCCGACACGATCCGCACGGTTGCGGTCGTCCGAGATGACTCCAATCATGTGCTCACGGCCATCGGCACCCAGGGTCGGGGCGTCACCCGGCTCGAGCTGCACCTTGCCGACAAGGGCTCGGGCATCGAGCCGGCGAGCGTCGTCGATCCTACGACGCTCGTCGTGCGTCCGGGGGCGTTTACGTTGCTCCGCGGCACGACTGTCCTCGTCGCCGGCGCCGACTATTTCGTGTCCTACGATCCAAACCGGCAGATCGTCACCTTCGAGGCGGCCGTCGTCTTCACTCCCGACGCCTACACGCTGCGGGCGGTCACTCGGAAGGCCACGGCTACTCAAACAGGGCTCCTAATCGATCGGGCGAACAACTCACTCCGCCCCAACAACGACGACGGCACACTCGATTTCAGCATCGCCTTCCAAGACGTCCCCGACTCGCCGAACCCGATCACCGCCGTCGTCGGCGCCGGGTCGCTTGCCGTCTCGTGGGGCGTTCCCGCCGCGAACGGGGCCCCCATCGACCTCTACGATGTCGAATATGCGGTCGTGCCGATGTTCCCTGGCATTGCGCTTCCTTCGACGCCACTCACATCGGTGACCGTTTCCGGCCTGACCAACGGCACGAACTACTGGTTCCGCGTCCGGGCCCGGAATGCGGTCGGCTGGGGGCCGTGGTCGAATCCCGCCGGTCCGTTCGTGCCGCTCGGACTTCCGACGCTGTCCCTCGCGGCAGACACCGGCCCGAGCAATACCGATCGCGTGACGAACAACGGCCAGGTGAATGTGACGAATCTCGTCGCCGGTGCGACGTGGGAATACCGTATCAACGCAGGCGCGTGGAGTGCCGGCGTCGGTGCGTCGTTCAATCTCCCCGCGGGCACCTACGCCGGCGGCAGTGTGCAGGTGCGGCAGTCGAAGGCGGGCGGCACAAGCGGCATCGGGCAGTTCGCCGGTGCGGTCGTCGTGGACCAGACTCGGCCAAGCCCGCCCGCGATCACCACGCTTCAAGGCGGGGTGCTATCGGGCACCGCCGAGGCCGGAAGCACCGTGCAGATTTACGACGGCCCCAATCTCATCGGATCTATGTCCCTGCTGCCGAGCCAGACGACGTGGAATTTCACGCCGTCGCTCGTCCACGGCCAGACCTACTCGTTCACCGCCCAGGCCACCGACCTGGCTGGAAACCAGAGCGATCCGTCGTCGCCACCGTACGTCATCACCGTCGATATCCAGGGCCCCGTAAACACGACGATCACCGGCATTCAAGACGACGTGGCTCCGATCGTGGGCAACGTCCCGAACAACGGGTTCTCCAACGACACAGCTCTTTTCCTGACCGGGAACGCCGAAGCCGGCAGCACCGTGAACATCTTTGCGGACGCCACCCTGCTCGGCAGTGTCGGGGCCAGTCTGGCCGGAACGTGGTCTTTCCAGGCGCCGATCCTCCCCGATGGCGCGCGTATCTTCACGGCCACCGCGACCGACGCCGCTGGGAATACGGGTCCGGCCTCGGCCCCCTACCGCGTCACGATCCTTTCCGCGGCACCGCAGGCGCCGACAATCACGCAAGTCCAGGACGACGTCGGTCTCATCCAGGGATCGGTGACCAACGACGGGTTCTCCGACGACACCGTGCTCGTGCTCACAGGGACGACGCCCGCCGGCAGCAATACGGTCGACATCTTCAATAGTTCGACATTGCTGGGACCGGCGGTCATCAACTCAAACTTAACGACTTGGACATTCACGGCAGCCGGCCTGGCGAATGGCACGACCTACGACTTCCGTGCCGTCGCCACCCACCCGGCCAATGGGTTGACGTCATCGCTCCCGCACCGGGTGACGATCGACACCACGCCGCCGGTCATCACCGGGTTTGCCTTCACGGCCCCAACGCCGACCGGCAGCTATGGCCCCGGCGCGCCGATCGGCATTCTCGCGAATGTGAACGAACCGGTGCGGGCAAGCTCCACGCTCACGGTCACGCTCAACACGGGCGACGTGGTCTCGCTCACGTCGGCCGGCGCGAGCACCGTGCTTTCGGGCACCTACGTTGTCCCGCCCGGGCGGAACACGTCCCGCTTGGCCATCATGGCCATGAATGCGGCCGGCACCCTCGATCGCGCCGGCAACGTGGCCGCCAACATTCTTCCTGCACCGAACCTGCCGGAGGGTGTCGTCGTCGATACCACTCCGCCGGCGGTCGTGCGGTTTACGTCGGAGTCGCCCGATGGCACTTACGGCATCGGGGCTTCGATCAGCATCATCGCCGATCTGACCGAGCAGCCGGCCCCCGGCTCGACCATCACGGCCATTCTCAACACCGGCGCCCTCGTCGTGTTGCAGGAGCGGAGCGGCAACCGTCTCCTGGGAACCTACGTCGTGCAGCCGGGCGACTCGGCCGCCGATCTCGATGTGGTGTCGTTCGATGCCACCCGCCTGCGCGACCTGGCGGGCAACGCTGCGCAAGAAGTTGTCGCGTTCGCAGTAGATCCCAGAAGGTTGGCAACTGGCCACGACATCGTCGTCAACGGTGGGATTCGCATCAACACGCCTGTCGGATTCAGCACGCTCAAGAGCCTGATCCCCGACAAGAAGGCTACGGTGACATCGATCCCGATCACGTTCAACACGCCCGTGACTGGATTCTCGCTGACATCGGTCAGGCTTCTGCTCGCCGGCCGTAGCGTGTCGCTCCGCGGGGCCCGTCTCAGCGGTAGCGGCACCGATTACGTGCTTACGTTGCCGGCGAGGGCGACCCGAGCCACCGGCATCTACACGTTGCAGATCGTGTCCAACGAAATACGGGCGACAATCAACGGTGCGGCGATGGCCGAAGACCAAGCCATTTACTGGGGCAAGGGTCGAAGCGTGGGATTCACGCCCCCGAAGCCTGCCAGGAATGCGGTCCGACCTGCCCCTGCTCGGGCCGCCGCCGCACGGGCCCCGCAACTGCGGCGGTAGCCCAGGCAGGCTGCGAAACTTGGGGCAACCCGGCTTCTTCTGCGGCCTCGCCGCAGACTCGCCCCACTTTTCCTGACAGGAACTCGCGGCACGACCCTCCCGCCGGATGACCGACACGACCGATTCCACCGGTCGGAACGGTACTCTCGACGGAGACAGGAACGATGCTGGTTTCCTTCAAGTGGTCGCAGGCGGGCCGGCGAGGCTCGCGGATTTCGAAACACGCTCCGGTCGCGCGGACGCTGCTCACCGGGCTGACGCTGACGGCCGCCACCGCCTCCCTGGCCACCGGCCCGGCCGCCTCCGCGGCGTCGTTCGACGACCCATCCACCCCGAGCGGCACGACATCCGTCCTGCTCCACGACCCGCTCGAACGCGAGCCCGCGTCGATCGCCCTCAACCCGCCCCCGACCGTCGCCGAAAGCGTGCTCGCCGACGACCCAGCCGAGCCAAGCCAGGCCGCGGAGGCCACATCCGCCGACGACGACGCCTCCGACTGCCCGGGCGGCCACGCCGCCGCCGCTTGCACCGACGGCTTCTGCACGATCGCCCCCGGCTGCACCGCCGCGATCGACGGCTCCGAGGCCTGCGGCTGCCCCGCCTGCACGGGCTGCGGCGCGGCCGGGGCCGACGGCGGCCTCGTCGGCACGCTCGGCGACTGGTGCCACACCCGCTCCCGCGGCCCCCTCGCCGACTGCGATCCCCAGGGCCTCCTCCAGCGGCTCGCCGCCCACCACAAGAAGAGCGGCGCCTGCTGGACCGGCCGGGCCGATCTCCTGCTGCTCTGGCGCAACGCCCCGCCCTCGCAGGCCCTGATCACCGACAACGTCGCCGGGATCACCGCCCTCGACGCCAACAACGTCAACAGCGCCCTCGCCGCCGGACCGCGGTTCTCCCTGTTCCGCACCGACGCCTGCGGCGACGCCTGGGAAACCACCTACCTCCGGGCCTTCAACTTCCGCGGCCAGCAAACGCTGCCGACCACGGATGGCGGCTACGACATCGCCCTCCCCGGCATCTTCGGCGACCAGGAGACCCAGCTCAACGGCGCGAGCATCAACCTCGGCAGCGGCATCCAGAGCTTCGAGCTCAATCGCTACCGCAAGGTGTGCCACAACATCCGGTTCCTCGGTGGCTTCCGCTGGGTCGAATGGCGCGAGTCGGCGACCCTCACCACCAACCTGCCCACCGGCGAGAACGACATCTACCAGAGCACCATCTACAACAGTCTGTACGGCGGCCAGATCGGCTTCGATGCCAACGTGCTCACCACGAAGTGGCTGCGGATCGAGTCGATCTTGAAGGGCGGGGCCTACGGCAACAACGTCGCGGCCAACTCGCTCCTCGTGAAGCCCAACGCCGGGATCAACCAGTCGTACGGCCTCTCGCAGTCGCCGGCCAGCTGCGCGTTCGTGGGCGAACTCGGCTTCACGGGCGTGATCCCGATCACCTGCTGCCTCGACTTCCGGTTTGGCTACTTCGGGCTCTGGCTCGAAGGCCTCGCCCAGCCGACCCGCCAGTTCCTGACGCAGGACCTCGTGAGCGTCCCGCCCGTCGGCACGCTCGATACCAAGGGCGGCACGGTCGTGCAGGGCGTGAGCCTCGGCCTCGAGGGCCGGTGGTAGGGGGGGCATCCTCTCGGCGTGCGACTCAGCCTTCCGCGGCGGAAAACGCCTGAAAAACCGGCGTAGGCGGCATCGCGTTCAGGCGGAAATCGGGCCCCTGCCGATTCATTGCTGCGATCCGCGTTTCGATGCTACAGTCGAACCGTCCGCACCCGAGCCGCGTACCGTGGGGGAATTGTGCCGTTTTCACGGCCCTCACCTCCCCTGCCCAAGCCCCCGAGTCTGCCATGAGCCATCGCCGCGCCGTCCCGTCGATCCGCGATCTGTTTCACCGCAAGGCGGGAGTCCGGCCGGCACGCCGACGACGGGACGCCGACGGCACCCAAAACGTCGAGCGGCTCGAAGACCGCCGCGTGATGGCCTTCGATCTCGTCTCGGCCTACGCCGCCAGCGACACGCCCTTCTTCGTGGCCGGCCAGCCCGCCGCCAAGCTCACCGAAGCGCCGCAGCAGGTCACGCTGCGGTTCAGCCCGGGCGTCACGATCGATCCGGCCACGCTCGGCAGCATCTCGATCGTGCGCAGCGGCGGCGCGGGCGACGGCTTCGGTGCGGCGGGCTCAAAGCCGGATGTCACGGTCGTGCCGGGCAGCATCCTCGTCAACGACGTGCCGAATCAAAACGAGGTCGTGATCCGATTTGCCGAGACGCTGCCCGACGACTCCTACCAGATCACCGTGGGCGGCGGCGCCGCCGGGCTCAAGACGGTCGGCGGCGACACGCTCGCCGCCGCGAGCCGTCAGATCGACGTCCGGCTTGACCTGGGCGCCTCCGTCGTGTCGGTGGTGCCCCAGCCCGTGAGCCGCGTGGCCGGCGCGCTCGTGCAGAATCGCGACCAGATCATTGTCTACTTCAACGCCAACGATCCGCTCAACGTCGCGTCCGCCCAGACGACCACATCGTATCGGCTCTTCGAGATCAACACGGCGACGGGGGCGGACGTCGCGCCGCTGACCCCCGTCAACCCCGTGGGCGTGGCCTACGACGCCGCGACGGGCAAGACCACGCTCACCTTCGCCGCCGATGCGATCGCCGACGACAAACTCTACCGCCTGCAGGTCGGCGCCGCGGAGGCGTTGAACGCGGCTGCCAGCCCCGTCGCCGAGGGCAGCGATGCCAACTCGAGCTTCGGCACCGCCCAGAATTTGGGCGTGCTGGCCAGCGGTGGCGTGACCGTCACCGGCAGCATCCAGAGCAGCGTCGGCGTCGTGACGCCCGCCACGGCCACTCCGCTTGCATTCCCGACGCAGCCTGGCTCGGTCGATGAGCCTGGGCATCGAGACCTGCCGGACGAGATCGGCAACGACCACGGCAACGTTCTCCTGGGAGTCCAGGCAGACAATGCGATCGGCGTCGTCCCCTACAACTTCCGCTCCGACTACGGCCTCGATCCTCAGGGCAACCCGCTCTTCAACGCGATCACCGAAACGCAGAAGCAGCGGGCCCGCGAAATCTTCGAGCTTTACAGCCGCTACACGGGCGTGCGGTTCGTCGAAACCGCCAACAGCGGCATCACGGTGGTCACCGGCGACATGCGGGCGATCGACCCCAACGTCAACACGGCACCTTCGGGCCTGACCGGGCCGGTCCTCTCGACCGGAAATGTCACCGCCATCATGGACTCGACCGAAAACTGGGGAGACGCCGGCTACGGCGGGGCGTGGTTCCAGGTGGCGATGCACGAGATCGGCCATGCCCTCGGCCTCGCGCATTCCTACGACATCCCGTCGATCATGGGCAGCGGACTGACGGGGGAGCCCGTCTTTCCCGGCGACTACGACACCATCCATCTCGCGCAACTCTTCCCGGCCAACGGGTCTGACATCGACGTCTACAAGTTCGCGCTCCCCTCCGCCGGCCGGCTGTCGGCCGAGACCGTGATCGCGCGGCCGGGCCGAGCGACGGCGAGCGGGCTCGACAGCCTGCTCACGCTCTACCGCGAGGACACCGTCGGCGGCAAGACGGTGCGCACGGTCGTCGCCCGCAACGACGACTACTACGGCCGCGATTCATTCGTCGGCCTCGACCTGACCGCGGGAACGTATTACGTCGCGGTGTCGAGCACGGGGAACGACTCGTTCAACCCCGAGGTCAGCGACTCCGGCTACGGCGGCCGCAGCGACGGCGACTACCAGCTCGCGCTCAACTTCCAGCCGCAGAGCACCTCGGCCACCACGATCGTCGATGCGTCGGGCACGCAGCTTGACGGCGACCGCGACGGCGAACCGGGCGGCGCGTTCAACTTCTGGTTCAACACGGCGTCCACCGCGAAAACGGTCTTCGTCGATAAGGGCGCCGCCGGCGGCGGCACCGGTTCGCTCGCCACCCCTTACAACACGCTCAAGGCGGCGTTCGACGCGGTCAATGCGGCCAATGCGGCGACACCCGGCAGCCGGACGATCGTGCGGATCGTGGGGAACGCAGCGAACACTCCCTATCTCGTCGGCACCGACCTCGCCAACCGACCGCTGGCCGACGGCGCCACGTTCAACGTGCCCAGGGGCGTGACGGTGATGATCGATGAAGGGGCCGTGTTCAAGCTCCGCGCGGCGATCATCGACGTGGGCAGCTCCTCGGCACTCGTGTCCCGGGCCGGGGCCGCGCTCCAAGTGCTCGGCACGCCCGGGAACGCCGTGACGTTCACCTCCTACCACGACGACATGATCGGCGGGAATTCCGACGGCGTCGGGCCGACAGCGACGGGCGGCCAGTGGGGCGGCATCGTGCTGCGGTCCGATTCCGACTTCGCCGCCACGGCCGGCGGTGCGAAGACGGCGTTCGTCAACTCGATCAGCCAGGCCACGATCACGTACGGCGGCGGGCAGGTATTCGTCGATTCGCAGCTCGATTCGTTCGCGCCTGTCCAGCTCGAGAACACGCGACCGACGCTGGCCTTCAACACGATCACGGGGAGTGCCGGCGCCGCCATCTCCGCCACGCCCAACAGCTTCGAGGATGCCAACGGCCGGGTCGGCCCCGAAATCCGCGGCAATCGGATCACCGGCAATTCGATCAACGGGCTGTTCGTGAAGGTGCGTACGCCACTCGGCGGCCAGCCCGAGCGGCTCGACGTGCCGGCCCGGTTCCGCAGCACCGACATCGTCTACGTGTTGCAGGACAACCTCTTCATCGCCGGCGGTGCGGGCGGGTATGTCTTCGACGGCACGGATGTGCTGGCCCGCAAGAGCGGCCGACTGGCGATCGACCCCGGCGTCGTGGTGAAACTCCAGAACGCACGTATCGAACTCGAACGCGGCACGTCGCAGTTGGTCGCCGAGGGCACGGCCGGGCAGCGGGTGGTCTTCACGAGCCTGGGCGACATCCGCTTCGGCGCCGGCGGCACGTTCGACACCAACGGCAACCTGCCCGATGTGCGCACCGCAGGCGACTGGGGCGGCATCGTGCTCGACGCAGGATCGCGGGCGAGCATCGACTACGCCTACATCGCCTATGGTGGCGGCCAGACGCCCATCGAGGGCACGCTCGACCGGTTCAACGTGATCGAGACGCACCAGGGCGACCTGCGGCTGGCCCACAGCCGGCTCGAAAACAACGCCGACGGTGCGTCGAGCACCGACCGTACCGGCCGCGGCCGCAACGTGGCTGCCACGGTGTTCGCCCGCGGCGCCCAGCCGGTGATCCTCGGCAACGACTTCCGCGACAATCTCGGCGCCGTCGTGAGCATCAACGCCAACGCGCTCTCCGACATCGAGCAGCCCGATCCGGGCCGCAGCACGGGCCCGATCGGCCGCGACGCCCGGTTCGACGACAACCGTGGGCCGCTCGTCCGCGACAACCGGCTCTCCTACACGATTGCGCCCACCCGCCCCGCCGGCGGCGCGATCGAAGGGATGCAGATCCGGGGCGAGGAGATCACGGTCGAAGGCGTGTGGGACGATACCGACATCGTCCACGTCCCGCAGAGCGAGATCGTGGTTCACAACTTCCATACGGCCACCGGCATCCGCCTCGTCAGCCAGCCCGACGCGAGCCTGGTCGTGAAACTCGCCGGCGCGAACGCCGGCTTCACCGCCGCCGGCTACGGGCTCGACATCACCGATCGCATCGGCGGCACGGTGCAGGTCGTGGGCCAGCCGGGCTACCCGGTGATCCTCACGTCGCTCGCCGACGACTCCGTCGGCGCCAGCCTCGATCCCCTCGGGCGGCTCGTGAAGGACACGAACGCCGACGGCACCGCTTCCACACCACAGGCTGGCGACTGGCGGAGCCTCAGGTTCCTACCGATGTCGAACGACCGCAACGTGGCGATCTTCCAGGAGGCCGAAAAGGCGGCCGCTGGATGGGCCGAATCGAACGACACGCCCACGGCGGCCGAGGTGCTCGGCGTGCTTGCGCCAAACTTCGCGACCGCCCCCAATACGACCGAATCGGCCCAGGAGAAGAGCGGCGACGAAAACCGGCGGCTCGGCTTCGAGGTGCATGGATCGATCTCGTGGAAGTCGTCGGCCGATGTCGATGTCTACGCCTTCACGGGCTACGCAGGCTCCGAGGTCTGGATCGACCTCGACAAGACCTCGTCGGCCCTCGATTCGATGATCGAGGTCCTCGACGCCGGCGGCACCGTGCTCGCCCGATCGGCGGACGCCAACGACGACTCCCTCTCGCCGGGCACGATCGTCGGAGCCTCGCCCCTGGAGAAGGACACATGGCGGGGCGGCGACTATTACACGGTGAACCCGAAGGACCCTGGGCTGCGCCTGACCCTTCCCGGCGTGGTCGGGGCCCAAAACCAATACTACATCCGCGTCCGCAGCCAGCCGCGCTACGACGCATCCACCTCGAAGGCGACCTACGAGGCCGATCTCGCCGATCCGGCAAAAGTTGCGACCGGGGCCACGAGCGGCGCCTACGAACTGCGGGTCCGCCTCCGGCAGCGCGACGAGAAGCCGGGTTCGACCGTCCGCTATGCCGACATCCGCTACCCGCAGATCGGCATCGACGTGCAGGGGCTCCCGCACAACTCGCTCCTGACCGCGGAGACGGGCGAAAACTCCACCGACGCGAACAACTCGCAGGCCACGGCCCAGGAGGTCGGCAACCTGCTCCAGGCCGACCACAACACGATCGGCATCGCCGGCGCGATCTCGAGCGCCACCGACGTCGATTGGTACACGTTCACGCTCAACTACGAGCAGATCCAGAACATCGGCGGCGTGAACAGCGGCTCGAAGTCGTGGGCCGCGGTGTTCGACCTCGACTACGGCGACGGCCTGCGGGGCGATTTCACGATCTCGGTCTTCGACTCGACGGGCAAGTTGATCTACACGGGCCGCGACTCCGACGTCGCCTCCGACCAGCCCGGCGCCGGTCAGGGGAGCGATATCGACGACACCTCCCGCGGGAGCCTCGGCAAGCTCGATCCGTTCATCGGCTCGGTGCAGATGCCCGCCGGCAGCGCGACCGCATCCGGGGACGTGAGCGCGACCGGCGCGGTGACCGTGGATGTCACCAAGCAGACCCGTTACTACGTCGCCGTCTCGAGCAACCGCAACCTGCCGTCGGCCCTCAACGCGACGTTCGTGGACGCCGCCACCAACTCGCTCATCCGCCTCGAGCCGATCAGTTCCGTGCAGCGGATCGTCGAGGACCACATTGGCTTCGACGGTTACACGTCGAACGCCGCGCTCGTCGCGCCGAACACCATCCCTTCCCGGACCGGCGCGATCATCGACATCAGCTCGTCGATCGCGCTCTCCACGCATGTGACCCCGTTCACGCTCTCCGACGTGACGCTGTTCGTGTCCACCAGCAACAGCTTCTACACCGTCGATGCCTTCACGGGCGGATTCGAGACGCTCGTGGGAAACAACATCTACACCAACGGTACCGTCGGTGACATCGACATGCGGACCGACGGTCGGCTCTTCCAGTATTTCGGGGCCAACAACGACGCGGCCAACAACGGCCTGCTTCGTGAGATCGATGCCGGCACCGGCGCGATCCTGTCCACCAACGGCGACGGCATCAGCGACGACCCGGCCGGGGCGGCGACCCCGTGGCAGGTGACCGGCCAAGCCGTCGATGCCCTCGCCATCGGCCGGACGGCCGTGGGGGTGTACGCGAACAGCATCTATTACTCGATCCGCGACGGCGGCAACTCCTTCCTGTACCGGGCCCGGACCGACGGCGACGCCGCCGTCGTGGCAGGGCAACCCTACGGACGCATGGGGCAGATGAGCGGCGTCGGCGGCGTCACGGGCGCCGTGACGGGCCTGCAGTTCAGGCTGGACGCCTTTACCGCGCCGCTGTACGGGGTGAGCCGCGACAACAAGTTCTTCACCGTGAACACGGGCTCTGGCAGCCCGGCGGGCGTGATCGACTTCTCCACGGAACTCGCCGGCTTCGGCACCTTCGAGGGGCTCGCGACGGCCCCCGCCAACCTGCAAAACGGCTTCTACGCCGGAAAATTCTTCGCCATCACGAACCAGGGGCGGCTCGTGTGCATCGACCCGGATACAGGCACGCTCCTGAACAATATCTTCGACACCGACAGCGACGGCATCGGCGACAGCGCCGTCTCTCTCCCGACGGTCGGCGACGCGACGGGCCTGGCGTTCTCTCCGCTCGACGTCAATCTCTGGCACCCGACCACGCGGCGGGCCACCGACGCCGGCCACGGCATCAACGACGCCCCCGACCTCACCCGCAAGACGAGCACCTTGCAGACCGTCACCGACGGCCAGGGAGTCACCCGCAATTTCACGGAATCCGCCGGCGGCGTGAGCATGTACTTCGGCCTCGAGCAGTACACGACCGGCAAGACCCCGTACCTCAACTATCAGTCCCAAAACGGCCAGTACGGCATCATGGACTCGCGATGGCAGGAGGAACTCTCGGCGAACGCCACCATTCGCAACAACTACAACCTCCCGGGCGGTGCGTACGGCAGCCTGACGACCAATTCCTTCAGCCTCGCGGGCTACACCTACACCGACAAGCCCACGCTGTACTTCAACTACTGGCTCGACACGGAGGGTGCGTCGGGCAAGGTCGATACCATGCGGGACAGCGCCCGGGTGTTCGTCTCGACGGACGGGGGTGCGACGTGGCAGGTGATCGCCACCAACAATTCCACGAAGTCGGCTGCCAATTCGAGTGACGCCGAATTGCCGGCCTTCGCGTCCGTCTCGTCCAAGGCCTCGTTCGAGATCGACCCGACGTCCGCCGCGCCGCTCATCGACAATCAGCATGTCCAGGAACTCTTCGATTCGAGTTCATGGCGGCAGGCACGCATCGATCTCGGCAGATTCGCCGGCAGTGCCGACGTGCGATTGCGGTTCGACTTCAGCACGGCGGGCGAGTTCGACCCCGACGCCCGAGACGCTGCCGGGAATCTGCTCAACGGCATCGCGGGCCTGGCGGGCACGACGGGCAAGTTCGGCGATCCGACGCGCGGCCAAGACAACCAGCACGAGGGCTTCTACGTCGATGACATCGTCGTCGGCTTTGCCGAGCGCGGCGAAATGGTGACCGGTGCCCAGGCCGGCCAGACCGCCTTCGTGGACCTGGCGACGCTCGGGACGCCGATTGCGGGAACCGCGACCGTTCCCGCCCAGGCGTTGACGGGCGCCTATCAGCTCGAGATCCGTCGGGGCACCACGTATGGCACGGTCGCCGATCCACTCACCAGCGGGGTGGCCATCCTCCAGACGTTCGACACCAACGCCGACCTCGTACCCGGCAACCCGGCTCAGCCGCCGAGCGGCCTTCCCCAGGGCAACCCCTTTGCGGCCGGCTGGCTCGGCGATGCGAACACCGAACGGCAGCAGGGGCAGTTCCTGATCCAGAACAACGTCATTTCGGCGGCGGCCGCGTACGGCATCAGCATCGACGCGGGCGCCCGCGATCCACGCACGAATGCCCCGGTGCCCGGCGTGCCGCAGTTCTTCCCGGTCGTCAACAACCCCGTGACGAACACGAGCCGTCTCGTCCCCGGTGTCGTGGTGGCCAACAACGTCGTGGCGTCGAGCGGCACGGCGGGGATCCGCTTCAGTGGAGATCCCAACACAGGATCGGTGCCGACGGCCGCCGTTCCCTACGGCCGGATCGTGAACAACACGATCTACGGCGGTGCAGCCCCCGCGGGCACCGGTGTGGTGGTGAGCGAGAACGCCGGGCCGACCATCATGAACAACGTGTTCGCCAATCTCGCCACGGGTGTGAGCGTCGATGCGACGAGCCGACTCGACGCATCCAGCAATCAGCGGACGGTGATCACGACGTCGGCGTTCTACGCCGTCGGCACGCAGGTCGCGGGCGGCGCGACGCAGAGCCAGGCCCTGACGCTTGCCGCCAACCCGTTTGTCAACGCGGCGGCCGGCAACTTCTATCCCGTCGCCAACTCTCCCGTCGTGGACAGCGCCCTCAACGCCCTCGCCGACCGCGACGCGTACGCAGCGGTGACCGCTCCGATCGGCGTGCCGCAGTCGCCCGTGCTCGCGCCCGACCGCGATCTGTTCGGCCAACTGCGCAGCGACGACCCGGCCCAGGCAAATGCCCCCGGCCTCGGCAGCAACGTGTTCAAGGATCGTGGCGCCATCGACCGCGTCGATTTCGCCAAGCCGTTCCTCATGCTCGCCGCGCCCCAGGATGGCAGCGTGGCCGACTTCGACCTCCAGCCCGATGTCGTGCTGCTCAAGGGGAAGGACGCCGTCGGGGTGACGCAGTTCGCCCTGCAACTCAACGACGTGGGCGCCGGCGTGGACAAGACGACGGTCACCAAGGCCGCATTCACGCTCCTCCGCGGCGGTGCAACGCTCGTCGAAGGCACCGACTACGTCTTCCGCTACCTCGAGACGACCAACCGGATCGTGTTCGAGGCCGCGGCCGTGTTCGGCACCGGCAACTACGAGATCCGGGTCAACCAGCAGGCAGGCGTCAACATGATCGCCGACCTCGCCGGCAACCCGCTGCTGCCGAACAAGGCCGACGGCACGACCTCGTTCGGGGTCACGATCGCCCAGGCCCCGGGCATCCCGTCGAGCCTCGCCGGAGCGCCGGGTGACAGACAGGTTCAACTGTCGTGGGTCGCGCCCGTCGATATCGGCACATCGGCAATCACGGACTACGTGGTCGAATACAGCACCACCGGCACGGCGCCGTGGACGGTGTTCCCGCATGCCGCTTCGATAGCCACGGGCATCACGGTCCTCGGCCTCACCAACACCATGCCGTATTTCTTCCGCGTGGCGGCGGTGAACTCCGTCGGCCCGGGTGAATTCACGCAGCCGGCGGGGCCGGTCACCCCGCAGCCGCTGCCCCCCGGCACCGTGACGAATCTCATCGGCACGCCGCTCGACGGCGGTGTCGCCCTCGCCTGGACGGCCCCCTTTGATGGCGGATCCGCGATCACCGACTACGAAGTCCAGGTGAGCGGCAACGGCGGTGCCACGTGGGCTCCGTTCGCCGACGGCGTATCCACCACGCCGTCCACCACGGTCACCGAGCTCGTGAACGGCACCGGCTATGTGTTCCGCGTCGCCGCCCGCAACGCCAACGGGCTCGGAGCGTTCTCCGCCCCGTCGGCGGTGGTCACGCCGTTCGCCCCCGCTTCGGCTCCGACGATCACGAGCGCCGTCGGCAACGACGCGTCGGTGAGCCTGTCGTGGTCCACGCCCGCCTCGACCGGCGGAGCGCCGATCACCGGCTACGTCGTCGAGCACACGAGCACGCTGGGCACGGTCACGGTGCCGCTCGGCGCCGTCAACGCAGCCACGGTCTCGGGTCTCGTGAACGGCGTTGCGTACACGTTCCGCGTCCGGGCCGTGACGGTGCTTGGAATCGGCGTGTTGTCGGCCCCGACCGCGGCGGTGACGCCGCTCGCCCGGCCCGGAGCGCCCACGGCCGCGTTCGCCTTGGCTGCGGGCCAGGCTGCCTATGTCACGTTCAACGCCCCGACGGACACCGGCGGCCTGCCGATCACAGGCTACGTCGTGCAATACACGAGCGCGCGTGGGACCGGGACGATCAGCGTCGGCTCCTCGACGCCGGTCTTCGTACCCGGCCTCGTGAACGGCACGTCCTACACCTTCTCCGTCGCGGCGGTGACCGCAGCCGGGGCCGGTGGATTCTCCGCTCCGTCGAATCCGGTCACGCCCGCCCCGCAGGCGGCCGCCCCGACGCGGCTGGCGGGCACGGTGGGCAACGGCAGCGTGTCGCTCCGCTGGACGGCGCCCCGGGCCCGCGGCATCGGCGACTACGTGGTCCAGTACAGCTCGGACGGCGGCCGGACGTGGGAACTCGCCCTCGACGGCATCTCGAGCGCCGCCCGGACGACGGTCGCGGGCCTCACCAACGGCGTGACCTACACGTTCCGCGTGGCGGCCGTGGTGAACGGCGTCCTCGGCGCGTTCTCCCGGCCCACGACGGGGCTGATGCCATACGACCGCACCGCCAAGCCGGCGGCTCCGGTCAATCTGCGTGGGTTTGTCGCCGGACGCGGGATCTACTCGCTCCAGTGGGACGCCGTCGCCGGAAACGGCGGCGGCCCGGCGACCGACTACGTCATCCAGTATCGCGTCAACTCGGCCGCGAACTCCCGCTGGGTGACGGCCAAGGATGCCGTGTCGGCGAACCCGGCGGCCACGCTGCGGCAGCTCACGGCCCGCCAGGGCTACGTGTTCCGCGTCGCGGCCAAGAACCGGTCCGGCATCGGTGCGTTCTCGAGCGAGTTCGTCCTCTGATAGCCGGCGGCGGGCCGCGACCGATGGCGCCGTTCACACCTCGTCGCTCGGCGGGAACTGCCGCCGGTCGAGGATGAACGCGGCCGTGGCGAGCAGCGCCGCCGTCAGCACGGCCGCGGCGCACACATGGACCCACGCCGGCTGCGGATCGACGAACAGCTGCATCTCCGTCGGCAGCTTCCGCTTCCACTGCATCCAATCGACGAGCAGGCTGCGCAGCCGCAGGCTCACCGTCGCCTGGTTGACGACCGCGGGAATCGTGCCCGCGAGAAACTCGACCACGATCGCCGCTCCGACGCTCGCTACGAGCGCCCGCTTCGGCAGCACCACCGCCGGCACCGCGAACAACGCCCCGCGGCCGGCACACGAGATCCCGACGAGCGCCGCCATCATGCCGGCGATCGCGACGGGCCGCTCGACGTCGGCCACCGCGAGCGCGAGCCCGAGCGCCACGAGCGCGACCGCGCCCGTCCAGGTCACGGCCGCGAGCCACGTGCCGAGAAGCAGCGCCCGCCGGCCGTGCGGCCGGGTGGCCACGTGGGCCCAGGTGCCCCGTTCCAGTTCGTCGGCCACCGCGGGGCACATCGTCACGAGCAGGCCGAGCATGCAGACCGCCTCGGGAATGAGCGCGTAGAGCATCGCCACCGTGAGATCGGGCGTGAGCGCCCCGTGGGCCGCCCGCCGCGCGGCCAGCATCACGGCCGCCGGAAACACCGCCCCCACCGCCGCCATGCAGAGCCGCGGCCATGTGAGCATCCGCCCCAGTTGAAACCGGGCCACCGTCCATGCCGCGGCCGCGAGTCCGCCGCGGGCAGTGTCGTCGTGCATCGGGCTCATGCCTTCACCCCCCGATGCAGCCGCACGAGATGGCCGAAGATGCCCTCGAGCGACCGGTCGGCCGCGGCGACCTCCCGGAGATGCAGCCCGGCGTCGCCGGCCCGCACCACGGCCTGCTCCACGAAGGCCACGGGCCGGCGCGTCGCCACGACGACGAGGTCGCCGTCGACCCGGACCCCCTCGACGCCCTCCAGGCCGACCGCGATCCCGGCGAAGGCCCGCGGCTCGCCGCACCGCACCCGCACCTCGCCCGGCAGCGTCTCCACGAGCCCGTGAATCTCCGCCGCCGTGCCACTGGCAACGAGCCGCCCGCCGAGGATCACGGCTAGGCCGGCATCGAGCGCTTCGACCTCGTGGAGCAGGTGGCTCGCCACGACGAGGCTCTTTGTCTGCGCCCAGGCCCGGACGAGCTCGACGAGGTCGTGGCGGGCCACCGGATCGAGCCCGTTGAACGGCTCGTCGAGCACGAGCAGGTCGGGCTCGTGGGCGATCGCGCCGGCGAGCTTGGCCCGCTGCCGCATCCCCTTCGACAGCGTGCCGAGCGGCTGCCGGGCCGCGGCCATGAGCCCCACCCGCTCGAGCGCTGCCTCGGCCCGCCGGCCCGCGGCCGCCGCGGAGAAGCCGGCGAGCCGCACGAGATACCGCACCCAGTCGAGCGGCGTCGTCGCACGGTCGACGAGGTCGGCCGCGGGGCAGAAGCCGATCCGCCGCAGGATGCCGGGGTTGGCGAACGGCGGCTCGCCGAAGACGCGCACGCGGCCAAGCGTGGGCCTGAGCTGGCCGGTCACGAGCCCGAGAAACGTCGTCTTGCCGGCGCCGTTCGGCCCCACGAGGCCGTGCGCTCCGGCTGCCAGGCCGACGGTCACGTCGTTGACGCCGATCACCGTCCCATACAGTTTCGTGACGTGCTCGAGTTCGATCATGCGTCAGGCCCTCGCCGGTGCGCCGACCCGCCACGCCAGCACGGCGACCGCCGCACACGACAACCCCACGAGGGTCGCCGCCGGGGGCAGGATCGCCCGCGGCCGGCTCTCGATCCCGAAGATCCAGGCTTGGAGCACGCCCATGGCGTGATACGGCGAAATCCACGCCCAGCGGTCGAGCCCGCCATCGAGCCCGGCGGCCCGGGCGATCCAGCTGCCGCGGCGCGGCGGCGGCGCCGGATCTGCATCGCTCGTCGCCACGACGCCGCCCTCGGCCGCCGCCACGAGGTCGGCGGTGGTGAGCGCCGAGTGGGCGATCCAGCAGGCGGCCCAGGTGGCGAACCAGGCGAAACTCGCGATCCGGCTCTCGGATGTCAGCGACGAATAGGCGAGCGCGAGGAGCGCCGTGGGAATCGCGAGCGCGATACTCGCCGCCACCGCCCGCAGCGGCAGGTCCCAGGTCTCCGCCGCCACGAACACGCTCGGGCTCACGAGCACGCCGGCGAACCACAGGGCCACGGCCGGCAGCAGCGTGATCATGCCCACGACCGCCCCGAGGATCGCGAGCTTGCCGAGGATATACTCGGTGCGGCCCACCGGCCGCGTGAAATAAAAGAGCCAGGCCTTCGCCCGCAGGTCGCCCGAGATGAGCGCGGGCGCGACGAGCCCGATCACCACGGCGAGCAGCACCGCCTGCGGGGCCCGCATGAAGGCCAGCAGGAGCCGCGTCCACACGAGCCGCCGGGTGGCCGCGAGCTCTTCGGCATCGGTGAGGCTCGCGGGCAACGACTCGCTGCGGCCGAGCGTGGTGGCGAGGATCGTGCCAAGAATCCCCACGCCGTCGAGATTGCCGCCGCGGGTGGCCCGCTCGGTGAGCGATGTCAGCCGCCCCTCCTCCACCGCCTGCTCGAACGCAAAGAAACTCGCCGCGAAGAAGATCGCCGGGCTCCAGGCGAAGAGCAGCGCCCGCCGCAGCCAGCGGCTCTTCCACGCCAACTTGAGACCCGTGATCGCGATCACGCCCACCGCCGCCCACGGTGATTGGAGCCGCCCCGTCCACGCCCGGTAGCCCACGTCATGGAGCGGCATCGCGGCCCTCGTCGATCGCCTCGAGAAACACCTCCTCGAACCGGCGGCGGGCCGGCTCGAGCGACCGCACAGCGAGTCCCGTCTCGCGAGCCGCCCGCCAGAGCGACTCTCCCACGGCCGCATCGCGATCCACCACGACGATCGCACCATCATCGGCCCGCATGGCCTCGACGCCCCGGTCGCGAAGCAGGGCGATGCACGCGTCGAGCGGCCCCGCCGCCTCCAGACGCAGCCGCGGCACCGCGGGCCGGGTCAGGTCGTCGATCGT
The DNA here is from genome assembly GCA_040397685.1 of Pirellulales bacterium. GTDB lineage: Bacteria > Planctomycetota > Planctomycetia > Pirellulales > UBA1268 > RGVT01. The sequence goes on along the minus strand of JBBAVM010000015.1, from coordinate 10,961 downwards.
GCCCTCCAGCCGCACGCGGCCGGCCGCGAGCACGATCACGCGGTCGCAGATCGCCTGCACGTCGGGCAGCACGTGCGTGCACACGAGCACGGTCTTGCCGTGGTCGCGGGCCAGCGCCGTGAGCCGGCCGAGCATCGCCTGCCGTTCGAGCGGATCGAGGCCGTTCGTGGGCTCGTCGAGAATCACGAGCGCCGGGTCGTGGACGATCGCGGCCGCGAACGCCACCTTCTGCCGCATGCCGACGGAGAGCGTCTCGATCGTCCGGTAGCGCTCCTGCCCCGCGTCGCACCAGTCGAGCACCTCGTGGGCCCGGCGGAGCGCCTCGGTGCCGGGGAGCCCGCAGAGCCGCGCCGCATACCGCACCATCTCGACCGCCTGCAGCCCCGGCACGGTGCACTCGTCCTCCGGCACCACACCCACGAGCCGCCGCACGCGCCGCGGCGCCTTCGAAGGATCGATGCCGAACACCCGTGCCTCCCCGGCCGCGAGCCGTACGAGGCCGAGGATCGCCCGCACGAGCGTGCTCTTGCCGGCGCCGTTGGGGCCGACGAGCCCGGTGACGCCCGGCTGCACGGCGCACGTCACTCGGTCGAGCACGGTGCGTCGGCCATACCGCTTGACGACGCCATCGAGCCGCACGGGGACGTCGCCGGTGACGGCGGACGTGGATGCTCCGGGGGCGAGGTGGGCTGCGTGGGCTCGGTGGATCATGCGGTGGGGGCCCGGGGAGGCCCACAACCTACCGCGGCCGCCAGCGTTCGTCGAAAAACCCCTCGGCGAGAATCGTGCCCGGCTGCTGCGAGTCGCGGCCCGCGACCGTACTCACGAGCGCCCAGTCGGGAAGCATCGGGATCTGGCGGGCGTTGTTGAGGTAGGCATATTCGCGGAACGTGAAACCGCTGTTGAGGACGACGTAGCGCTCCGGATTGAGCGGATTGGGATACACGAGCACCGGCAGGCTCGCGGCGGCCGGTGCCCGCCCGCCGCCGATGACCCAGTCGCCCCGCTCGCGGCTCACCGGCAACCCCGGCCAGACCCGGGCGACGAGCGGATTCGACTCGGGGGTTCCGAAGAGCACGAGGTGTCTGGTCGCGATGTCGTCGGCCGAGACCGCGGCGGGCTCGCGCTCGACAACGTCGCCGCGGAAGTGGCGCCGCCACTCCCGCTTGGCCCGCGCGAATTCCTCCGCAACCCAGCGGTCGGCGGCATCCCTCGGCGGGCGATCGGCCGCGGGGCCGACGAACACGAACGCCTCCATGAAAGCGTCGTCGATCGGGCCCTGGAGGCCGGGCCGCTTCCGCAACCCGCCGGCATCCTCCCGGCCGCGCCGCCATGCACCACTCGTCTGCGCGAACTCCGCCCGCCAGCCTTCGCCCGCCGCAGGCTCGACGTCGAGGGCCGTGCCGTCGATCCGGACCGTGATGGTCCTGCCGAAATCGAGGGGCGCGGAGTCATCTGGAGCGGCGCCTTGCGGGATGTCGAGGGCGAACGACGTGACGTTCGTCGTGGTGATCTCGATCAGCTGCGGCGATCGCACGGCCGCCCGCACGCGCGCTTCGCGCCAATGTTCACCGAGGCCGGTGATCGTGAGCCAGGTGTGGGTCGGATAGCGGAGGGTGAAGGTCGTGAAGTCGATCTCGCGCGGCACGGCCGGCCTCCCCTGCTCCGCCTGCCGGGCGACGAAGGCCTCGACCTCGGCCTTCGAATCGGGATGGATCTTGTGGCCCGTGTCCGGCCCGATCACGTGCGGAATCTCGAACCCTCGCGACTGGCACGCCGCCACCATCACGTCGGCCGCCTGCTTCTGCTTGTCGAGCGCCCCCGAGTAGGCGATCGTCGGCAGGGTGCGGAGGTTGTTCGCCCAGTCGGGGCAGTCGTACCAGTGGAGGAGGCGGGCCTGGGCCGCGGTCGGCGCAAACTCCTGCTGCTGGAACGTCCGCAGGAACTCTCGCGTCTCGCTGAAACCGGCCCCGGGCGTGGCCGCCATCCACGTGCCGGGAAAATGGACCGCGAACTGCCAGCAGCCCGCGCCCCCCATCGAAAATCCGCGGATCACGACCCGATCCTCGTCGATGGGGAACAGCGTCTTCGCGTGGGCGATCGCCTCGAGCACGTCGGCCTCCCCGGCAAACTTGAACGCGTTGGAATAGCGGCCGTAGGGATGGAGCACGATCGTGTCGGGCGGCGCGATCTCGCCGACCGCCGCGAGCCGCTGGGTGAGAAACGCGACCTCGCTCGTCTTTTCGGCGCGGCCGTGGAGCCAGACGTCGAGCCGCCGGCGCCGTGTATCCCCGGGCTCGAAGCCCACAGGCAGCACGACCCCATAAGGCTGCACCGAGCCGTCGATCCGCGAGCGGAACCCGCCGACGGCGAGCCGCGGCCGGTCCGGCTGCGCAGCGCCCGCGGCGACGAGCGCAGCGCCGCTAACGCCCGCCTGCAGCGCGGCGAACCGCTCGCGGCCGCGTTCGAGGAGCCGCTCCGCCTGCTCGACCTCCTTGTCGGAATAGAGAAACCGATCCTCCACCGCCAGCCGCACCGCCCGCGCAAACACGAGCCCCTCTGCGCGGTCGGCGTCGGTCGCCTGCGCGACGCCCTCCACGTCCTGCGCGAGTCGCTCGGCCCCTTCGAGGAGCCGCTGCCGCACCGCCGGCGCGAGTTCGATCCCGACCGGCGGAATCGGCCGCACGCTCGCAGGCAGATTGTCGGCGGGGCCGTCGGCGACGCAGCAGACGGCGACGAGGGCCGCCGGCAGGAACGTCGCGATCCATGGGATGCGTCGCGTCATGGCGATCGGGATTCTTTTCCCCGGGCGCGAAAAAGCGGCGGGGGACATCGTGTCCCCCGCCGCCTTGGCGGATGACGGGTTGCATGCCGGCTGCAGGCTCTCGCCCGAGGCCGGTGTCTGCAATCGGTCAGGGCTCAGCCCGCGTTGCAGCAGGGCTCGGCGGAGCAGGCCGGCTCCTCGCAGCAGCTCGAGCAGCTGCTGGCGGCGCCGCCGTGGTGGGCACGCCGACCGGAGAACAGCCCGCGACGAGCGCGCCGGTGGGTGGTCGGGGCGGAGCAGCAAGCCGGCGCGGCGGCACCGCAAGCCGGTTCGGCAGCACAGCAGGCCGGTTCGGCGGCAGCGGCACAGCCAGGCTCGGCGGCAGCGGCACAGCCAGGCTCGCCGGCACACGCCGGGGCGCAGTCGCAGCCGGAGTTGCCACGGCGACCGGCGGCGGAGGCCGTGTCGGTGACGATCAGGCTGAAGGCAACGGCACACAGGACGGCAACAAACGTCGGAAGACGCATCATCAGATTCTCCTTTTGAGGAACTGGACCAAGTCGCAGAGTTTCACGACGAATCCCTGCACTCGGCCGCAGCCCGCAGGACGCCTGCGAGCCACTTTTGACGCCGGCACCCTAACGGGCCGGGCGAAAAAATGGGTAGTCGAAAAAAATCGAGGGCCGAAATCCCGCGGAAAACAGCCCTGGTCACGATTTCCCGCCCCCACGAAAGCCCGCAGCGCAAGCAAGGGACGCCCTGCCCCTGTTCCCCGCCCCCACCCCTCGCCCGCGTGACGCGTTTTCGCGGCAAACTCGCTTGCGTGGCGGCGTATCGCCTTGACCCCTGCACCACTTCCCCGCGACAATCCCGGGTTGACCCGCATTTTTCCCCGCCCGGCAGCCCTGTCGCCGCCCCCCCACCCCCGCTGCCCTGCATGGAAACCCTCGAACGAATCTGGGAAACCGTCTCCAACGCCGCTGCCGGGGCCGGCAGCCGCGTGGAGCGGCTCCTGACTGGCCTGTTCGGGTCGTCGAACGCCCGCTACGTGCGCCGGCTGGAGCCGAAGATCGAGGCCATCAACGCGCTCGAGCCGAAGTATCAGGCGATGACCGACGCGGAGCTCCGCGGCCAGACCGCCGACTTCAAGCGGCGGCTCTCGGCCGGCGAGACGCTCGACGACATCCTCGTGGAAGCCTTCGCCGTCTGCCGCGAGGGCGGGAAACGGTTCCTCGGGATGCGGCACTACGACGTCCAGCTGATCGGCGGTATGGTGCTCCACTCGGGGGCGATCGCCGAGATGATCACGGGCGAGGGCAAGACGCTCGTCGCCACGCTCCCGGCCTACTTGAACGCCCTGGAAGGCAAGGGCGTGCACGTCGTCACGGTCAACGACTACCTCGCCCGCCGCGACATGGAGTGGATGGGGCCGCTCTACATGGGCCTCGGCCTCAGCGTGGGCGCGATCCAGTCGGGCATGGACTCCGGCGAGCGGCAGAAGGCCTACGCCTGCGACATCACCTACGGCACCAACAACGAGTTCGGCTTCGACTACCTCCGCGACAACATGCGGATGGCGGCCCGCGGCGACGACCGCTTTCCAAAGCACATGCAGCAGGCCCAGGGCCCGCTCACCTACGCGATCGTGGACGAGGTGGACAACATCCTCATCGACGAGGCCCGCACGCCGCTCATCATCTCCGGCCCGGCCCACGACGACGTGAGCAAGTATGCCCGGGCCGACCAGATCGCCCGCAAGCTCGCCGCCGACACCCACTTCGAGGTCAAGGAGAAGGAGCACACCGTCGCCCTCACCGAGGAGGGCGTCCGGCTCGCGGAGAAGCTCGCCGACGTCGAGAGTTTCTACACCGCGGGCAACATGGAATGGCCCCACCTCATCGACAACGCCCTCAAGGCCCACCACCTCTACAAGCGCGACGTGAACTATGTCGTGCAGAACGGCGAGGTGGTGATCGTGGACGAGTTCACCGGCCGCCTCATGCCGGGCCGCCAGTGGTCCGACGGTCTCCACCAGGCCGTCGAGGCGAAGGAGGGGGTGAAGATCAAGGAGGAATCGCAGACCCTCGCCACGGTCACCCTCCAGAACTTCTTCAAGCTCTACAAGAAGATCGGCGGCATGACCGGCACCGCCATGACCGAGGCGAGCGAGTTTTGGAAGATCTACAAGCTCGACGTGATCGCGATCCCGCCCAACCGGGGCATGAAGCGGATCAACCACCCCGACGTGATCTACCGCACCGAGCGGGAGAAATGGATCGCCGTGGCCGACGAGGTGGAGCGACTCCACCGCTTCGACACGCTCGCGCTGGCCGACGGCACCTGGAAGATCGGCAAGATCGTGAAGGAGACCGATGCCACGCTCGAGTTCGAGCCGAAGGGCAGCCGCGACACGGAATCGATCGAGCGGGCGAAGGTGAGGGAGATCGAGCGGCGTGGCTGCCCGGTGCTCGTGGGCACGGTGTCGATCGAGAAGAGCGAGCGGCTCTCCGACCTGCTCGAGAAGCGGGGCGTGGACCACCAGGTCCTGAACGCCAAGCACCACAAGCGCGAGGCCGAGATCATCGCCCAGGCGGGGCGGCTCGGGGCCGTCACGATCGCCACCAACATGGCCGGCCGCGGCACCGACATCATCCTCGGCGGCAATCCCGACACGCTTGCATGGGCCAAGCTCCAGGACACGTATCCGACGCGGCTCGACGTGCCGCACGCGGAGTGGGAGGCGCTCGTCCGCGAGATCTCCACCCGCGAGAACATGAAGGCCGAGGGCGAGCAGGTCCGCTCGATGGGCGGCCTGCACATCGTCGGCACCGAGCGGCACGAGGCCCGTCGGATCGACCTCCAGCTCCGCGGCCGCTGCGGCCGCCAGGGCGACCCCGGATCGAGCCGGTTCTTCCTCTCGCTCGAAGACGACCTGATGCGGATCTTCGCCGGCGAGTGGGTGAAGAACGTGCTCACGCGGCTCGGGATGCAGGATGGCGAGGCGATCGAGAGCCGGATGGTGACCCGCCGCGTCGAGGCCGCCCAGAAGAAGGTCGAGGAGCGGAACTTCGAGGTCCGGAAGAACCTCCTCGAATACGACGAGGTGATGGACGAGCAGCGGAAGCGGGTCTACGGCTTCCGCCAGCGAATCCTCGACCACACCGACGGCGACGCCGACTGCCGCGGGATCGTACTCGACATGGTCGATCGACAGATCGACCAGCACATCGGCACCTTCCTCGACAAGGACTACGGTGCCCAGGCGTTCGCCGCATGGGCGTCGGAGCGGCTCGCGTGCGAACTCGAGCCGAAGGACTATCGCGGCATGTCGCCGGAGGAGGCGGAACGGCTGGCGGTCGAGGAGGCGGTGCGGCAATCCGAGGCGGCGATCTACGAGGCCGTCGAGGAAAACCTCCCGGCCGGCGAGGAGGAGAGCGAGTGGAACTGGTCGGCGCTGGCGTCGTTCGCCAACTCCCGCTGGAAGCTCTCGGTGAACGATCGCGATCTCAAGCGGGCCGGCCGTGAGGCCGTCGCCGAACTCCTCCAGGAGAAGGCCCGCGAGGCGATCCACCGCATCGACCTCTCCGACGGCGCCCGGTTCCTGGCTCCCGACTTTGGCCTCAAGACCGCCTGCGGCTGGACGGAGTGGCGGTTTGGGCAGCCGCTCACCGCGGCCGAACTTGCCGAAACCGATGCGGCTGGCCACGACGTCGAGGCGTTCAAGAAGATCGTGAAGCGCAAGGCCCGCGAGGTCTACGCCGCCCGTGAGTCCCGCTACGGCGACGACATGCGCCGAATGGAACGGGCCGTGGTCTTGCAGATCCTCGACAACGCCTGGAAGGATCACCTCCTGGCGATGGACCACCTGCGGAGCAGCGTCGGCCTCCGCGGCTACGCCCAGGTCGATCCGAAGGTGGAGTACAAGCGCGAGGGGATGCGGACGTTCGACCTGATGTGGAAGGCGATCGACGAGCGGGTGGTGGACATCGTCTACCGCATCGAGCAGGTCGAGGAGCCGGAGGTGAAAAGCGCCTTCCGCGAGACGGCGGCGATCCATGCGGAGGCCCCGTCGGCCGCCGCGCTCGCGCCGCCACAGGCCGAGCCCCAGCAGGCGGCCGCAGCGAGCGACTCGCGCGGCGAACCGGTGAACCTCGAGCCGATCCGCAATCTCGGCGCGAAAGTCGGCCGCAACGACCCGTGCCCCTGCGGCAGCGGCAAGAAGTTCAAGAACTGCTGCGCGAAATCGAGCGGCGTCACGACGGGCTGACGGTGTCGTCCGGCAACCGCCTCAGCCGTGCGCGCCGCCCGGAGCTGCCGGATCGGTGAGCAGGTCGAGGTAGTCATGGTAGGCATAGACCCGATCCCGCTTCTGGCCGGTCGTTTCGCGGAGCACGCCAAGTTGCACGAGAATCTCGATCGCCTTGCGGGCCGGGGGCGCGGTCGTGCCGAGCAGCCGGCTCGCCCGCGGCACGGTGACCATCGGGTTTGCCGGCAGGTGGTCGAGCAACCGGAACGCCGCCACCGTGGCCCGGTCATGGGCGGCCAAACGGCGTCGGTCGTTGCCCAAGAGAGCATGGATCGCCCGGGCTACCCTCACCCCGTCATCGGCAGCCGTGGCTAAACATTCGAGGAAGAAATCCAGCCACCCTTCCCAGTCGCCATTGGTGCGGATGGCGGTCAGCCGGGCATAGTAGTCAGCCTGCCGGCGTTTCAGCGGCAGACTCAAGTAGAGCAGTGGTGTGTCGAGCAGCCCCCAGTGCTCGACCAAGAGGACGATCAGCATCCGGCCGATGCGGCCATTGCCGTCGAGAAAGGGATGGATCGTCTCGAACTGCGCGTGGGCCAGCCCAGCCTTCACGAGTGGAGGCAGCGGGTCGGGCGAGTGCAGCCAGGCTTCGAGCGCCGCGAGCGCCGCGGGCACCTCTTCCGGCGGCGGCGGCACGAACAAGGCGTTGCCGGGACGGCTACCACCGACCCAGTTTTGACTGCGGCGGATCTCGCCGGGGAGTTTGTCTTTCCCGCGGACGCCCCGCATCAACGAGCGGTGGATGTCACACAGCAGTCGGGTCGAGAGCGGCAGGCCGCCCGGATCGGCGATCGCAGCACGGGCCTGGTTGACGGCCTCCACGTAGTTGCAGACCTCCTCCACGTCGGCCGGCCTGTCGCTGCCGCTCGTCGCCTCGAAGGTGGCAACGTCGCGGAGCGTCGCCTGTGTGCCCTCGATCTGAGACGAAAGAACGGCCTCCTTGCGGACGAAGCCATAGAGAAACCAGCCCGGCTCAGGCACCATGGCCCCCGCCACTCCCAGCCGGCCGATGGCGGCAACGGCCGCGGCATGCCGTTCAGCCAGACGTCCCTCGATCACGATCGCCGGTCGCGCGGGCGGCAGCGGGTGCGGCACGAACGCGCGGACTGCTTGGCCGTGCGTCGAGGTCGTCCTGTACGTGCCCGTTTTGCGTGTCACGGCTAGAAAACGCCCCTTTCTCAATCAATCATTCTAGGAAACGATCGTATTTTAGTCAACGCAAAAAGCACCCGACCGACGCCCTGGATCGCGAAGGAGCCGATGCTGAACCTGCCTCTGAAGCGACCGCTCGACACGGGTGATTCCCTCGCCGACTCACGGCGCAGCGTTGCCGAGCCGTGCAACCACCGCCGGCGGAGCGTCGGCGAGTTCCTGGAGACCGAAGTAGCCGGTGTTCCACCCCGCCGCCATGAAGGAGCTGCCGGGCGTCGAGGCGAGCACCGTCATCTCGATCGAGAACGCCGCCGCGTCGGGCGCCGGATAGCCGAGGTGCACCGAGCGGGCGGCCCGGGGCTCCGCGCTGGGCTGGTCAGCCGTCGGCGTTCCAGCCTACGTTCACGGGCGATGATCCTGAACGTCCTCTATGTCGTCGTGCTCGTGCTCGCCCTGCCGTGGGTCGCGTGGCGGAAACTCTCGGGCGGCAGGCCGGTCGCGGCGCCGTGGACGCGGGTGACCGGGGCGATCGCCCCTCCTCCCCGCACCGATGCGCCCAGCATCTGGCTGCACGGCGTGAGCGTGGGCGAGGTGCAACTTCTCGCCGGTCTCGCGGCCGAGCTCCACCGACAGGCCGCGGCAGCGGGGCGCGGCATCGACTGCGTCATCTCGAGCAGCACGACCACCGGCCTTGACGTCGCCGCGAAACGCTTCGGCCCGGACCACACGTTTCCCTGCCCGCTCGATTTCACGTGGGCGGTGAATCGCGTTCTCGACCGCGTCCGGCCCGACCTCGTCGTGCTCGGCGAACTCGAACTCTGGCCGAACCTGCTCGCATGCGTGAAGCGGCGGGGGATTCCGATCGTGGTGGCCAACGCGCGGATGAGCGAGCGGAGCGCGGCGGGCTACGCCCGGATCGCACCCCTCGTGCGCCGCATGCTCGGCCGCGTGGACCTCGTCGCAGCCCGGTCGCCCGAGGACGGATCCCGCTTCACCGCCCTCGGGGCTCCCGCGGTGGCCGTCGTCGGCTCGATGAAGTTCGACGGCGTGCGCGGCGACCGTGCCGCCGCGGAGATCGGCGCGTTGCGGTCCCTCGCGGGATTCGCACCCGACGACATCGTCCTCCTCGCCGGCAGCACCCAGGCCCCGGAGGAGTCGCTCGCCCTCGATGCGTTCCTCGCGGCGCGGCGGGCACATCCCCGGCTGCGGCTCGTGATCGTGCCGCGGCACGTGGAGCGCACGCCGGAGATCGCCGCGCTGCTCGACGGGTCGGGTCTCCGCTGGCAGCGCCGCAGCCGGCTCGAGGCCGACGGTGCCGATCCCGACGCCCGCGTGCTGCTCGTCGATACCACCGGTGAACTGGGCTGGTGGTGGGGCACCGCGACGATCGCATTCGTCGGCGGAAGCCTCGACGGCACACGCGGGGGCCAAAACATGCTCGAGCCGGCCGCCTACGGCGCCGCCGTCTGCTTCGGGCCCCACACCCGCAACTTCGCCCGCGAGGTGGAGGTGTTGCTCGCGGCGGACGCCGCCCGCGTGGTCGCCGACGGCCCGGCGCTCACCGCCTTCGTGGAGCGCTGCCTGGCCGCGCCGGGGTGGGCGCGGGAGATCGGCGCGCGGGCCGCCGCCACCGTCGCAGCCAACCGCGGGGCCACCGCCGCCACGGCCATTTTCGTCCTGCGGGCGATCGGGACCCGGGAGGGGCCTGCCCCAGTTGCGATGAACGCCCAACCGAGCCAATAATCCACGGCTCTCCTGACGAACTCTCCATCCACCCATCCACCTTTTCGCGCAAGGAATCCGCCGTGGCACAAGGCAAGTATCTGTTCACGAGTGAGTCGGTCAGCATGGGCCACCCGGACAAGTTGGCGGATCAGATCTCCGACGGGGTGCTCGACGCCTATCTCGCCCAGGACCCGCGCAGCCGCGTGGCCTGCGAGACGATGGTGACGACCGGCCTGGCCGTGATCGCCGGCGAGATCACCTCCAAGGGCACGATCGACTACCAGCAGGTGGTTCGGCAGGTGATCCGCGACGTGGGCTACACCGACGACGAGATGGGCATCGCCGCCGACACCTGCTCCGTGCTCGTGGCCGTGGGCAAGCAGTCGGGCGACATCGCGATGGGCGTCAACGAAGACGAGACGAAGGGCAAGGACATCGGCGCCGGCGACCAGGGGCTGATGTTCGGGTACGCGTGCAACGAGACTCCCGAGCTCATGCCGCTGCCGATCGCGCTCTCGCACCGCATCCTCAACCGGCTGACCGAGGCCCGGCAGAAGGGCGAGGTCGATTGGCTGCGGCCCGACTCGAAGAGCCAGGTGACGGTCGAGTACGACGACAACAAGCCGGTTCGCATCGACACGGTGGTCGTCTCGACACAGCACGCGCCCCACGTCTCGAACGAGGAGATCCGCAAGTTCATCGTCGAGAAGATCATCAAGCCGCTCCTGCCGAAGGATCTCGACACCTCGAACATCACCTACCACATCAACCCCACCGGGCGGTTCGTGGTGGGCGGCCCGCACGGCGACTGCGGCCTCACCGGCCGCAAGATCATCGTGGACACCTACGGCGGCTGGGGCCGGCACGGTGGCGGCGCGTTCTCGGGTAAGGACCCGACGAAGGTCGATCGCAGCGCCGCCTACATGGCCCGCCACGTGGCCAAGAACATCGTCGCGTCAGGCCTCGCCGACCGCTGCGAGGTGCAGCTCGCCTACGCGATCGGCGTGAGCGAGC